>JBKBNR010000315.1:0-1608 GCA_046295315.1 Hyphomicrobiaceae bacterium | reverse complement strand
GCGCCGCCTGTTCTTCCGCGTCGCCGCCGATTTCGCCGATCATGATGATCGACTTGGTGGCGTCATCGGCAAGGAAGAGTTCGAGCACGTCGATGAAGTTGGTGCCGTTGACCGGATCGCCGCCGATGCCGACCGCGGTGGTCTGGCCGAGCCCGACGTTCGAGGTCTGGAACACCGCTTCATAGGTCAGCGTGCCCGAGCGCGAGACGACGCCGACGCTGCCCTTTTTGAAGATGTTGCCGGGCATGATGCCGATCTTGCATTCTTCGGGGGTCAGCACGCCGGGGCAGTTCGGCCCGATCAGCCGCGACTTCGAGCCCGACAGAGCGCGCTTCACCTTGACCATGTCGAGCACCGGGATGCCTTCGGTGATCGCGACGATCAGCTCGATCTCGGCGTCGATCGCCTCGAGGATCGAATCGGCGGCGAACGGCGGCGGCACATAGATGACCGACGCGGTCGCGCCGGTCGCATGCTTTGCTTCCTCGACGGTGTTGAACATCGGCAGGCCGATGTGCGTCGTGCCGCCCTTGCCCGGCGTCACGCCGCCGACCATCTGCGTGCCGTAGGCGAGCGCCTGTTCGGTGTGGAAGGTGCCGGTGGCGCCGGTCATCCCTTGCGTGATGACCTTAGTATTCTTGTCGATGAGGATGCTCATACACTGACTTCCGTTTTCTGTGCGCCCCTCCAAAGGCAGGGACTCTCTCCAGACATTGGTCCACCGGCGATCCTATTTCGAGAGCGCCGGTGATGGGCCCCCGCCTTCGCGGGGGCACAGCAACTTATGCGAGGCTGGGATCCAGCGCCTTGCACGCGTCGAGCAGTTCCTTGACCGCGTCGACCGACACCTGCAGGCCCGCCTTGTCGGCGTCGTCGAGTTCGATCTCGACGATCTTTTCGACGCCGCCCGCACCGATCAGCACCGGCACGCCGACATAGAGGCCGTCGACGCCATACTGGCCGTCCACGTAAGCTGCGCAGGGCAGGATGCGCTTCTGGTCACCCAGATAGGCTTCGGCCATCGCGATGCCCGAAGCTGCGGGGGCGTAGAAGGCCGAACCGGTGCCGAGCAGCGCGACGATTTCGCCGCCGCCGCCGCGGGTGCGCTTGACGATCGCGTCGATCTTGTCCTGCGACGACAGGCCCATCTTGACGAGGTCGGGAACGGGGATGCCGTTGACGGTCGAGTAGCGGACGACGGGGACCATCGTGTCGCCATGGCCGCCGAGGACGAAGGTGTTCACATCCTTGACCGACACGTCGAATTCGTCGGCGATGAAGTGGCTGAAGCGCGCCGAGTCGAGTACGCCGGCCATGCCGACGACCTTGTTGTGCGGGAGCCCCGAGAATTCGCGCAGCGCCCACACCATCGCGTCGAGCGGATTGGTGATGCAGATGACGAAGGCGTCGGGGGCGTTCGCCTTGATGTCTTCGCCCACGGCCTTCATGACCTTGAGGTTGATGCCGAGCAAATCGTCGCGGCTCATCCCCGGCTTGCGGGCGACACCGGCGGTGACGATGATGACGTCGGCGCCCGCAATGTCCTTATAGTCGTTCGTGCCGGTGATCCTGGCATCGAAGCCCGCGATCGGGCCGACCTGCGACAGG
>JBKBNR010000314.1:0-1937 GCA_046295315.1 Hyphomicrobiaceae bacterium | reverse complement strand
TCGACGGTCCTGGCCAGGGCCATTTCTACGTCGATCACAAGACGGGAGAGTTGACGCTCTCGACCTCGGCCTACGAGCATCCCCAGCCGCACGCCTGCTTCATCCAGTCGGTCAATGACGATCTCGTCAACGAGAACGGCATCATGGACCTGTGGGTGCGCGAGGCGCGACTGTTCAAGTATGGCTCCGGCACCGGCTCCAACTTCTCGTCGCTGCGCGGCGCCAACGAGAAGCTCTCGGGCGGCGGGCGTTCGTCCGGCTTGATGAGCTTTCTCAAGATCGGCGACCGTGCCGCTGGCGCCATCAAGTCTGGCGGCACCACGCGCCGCGCCGCCAAGATGTGCGTCGTCGACGTCGATCACCCCGACATCGAGGAGTACATTGGCTGGAAGGTGAAGGAGGAGCAGAAGGTCGCCGCCCTCGTCACCGGCTCGAAGATCGCGGGCAAGCGCCTCAAGGCGATCATGAAGGCGTGCGTCAACTGTGAGGCCGACGGCGACGACTGCTACGATCCGGCAAAGAACCCGGCACTGAAGCGCGCCATCAAGGATGCACGCCGCGACGACGTGCCGAACAACTACATCCTGCGCGTCATCCAGTTTGCCAAGCAGGGCTACAAGGAAATCTCCTTCGACACCTACGACACCGATTGGGATTCGGAAGCCTACCTCACCGTTTCGGGGCAGAACTCCAACAACTCCGTGCGCGTCACCGATGCCTTCCTCGACGCGGTCGACAAGGACGGTGAATGGCAACTCACATCGCGGCTCGGCAACAAGGTCGTCAAGACGCTGAAAGCCCGCGACCTGTGGGAACAGATCGGCTATGCGGCCTGGGCTTCGGCTGATCCGGGCATCCAGTTCCATACCACCATCAACGATTGGCACACCTGCCCGAAGTCGGGCGAGATCCGCGCGTCGAACCCGTGCTCGGAGTACATGTTCCTCGACGATACGGCGTGCAATCTCGCGTCGTTGAACCTGATGACGTTCCGTCGCGCCGATGGCGCGTTCGACATCGAAGCGTTCGAGCACGCCTGCCGCCTGTGGACCATCGTGCTCGAAATCTCGGTGCTGATGGCGCAGTTCCCGTCGCGCCGGATCGCCGAGCTTTCCTATCGCTATCGCACACTCGGTCTCGGCTTCGCCAATATCGGCGGCCTGCTGATGGCGTCGGGGATCCCATACGACTCGCTCGAAGGCCGCGCCATCTGCGGCGCCATCTCGGCGCTGATGACGGGGGCGTCTTACGCGGCGAGTGCTGAAATGGCCGGCGAACTCGGACCGTTCCCCGACTACGCGCCGAACGCGGAGGACATGCTGCGCGTGATGCGCAACCATCGCCGCGCGGCTTATGGCGAGGCGACGGGATACGAGGGTCTCTCGATCGCGCCGGTGCCGCTCGACCACGAGTCCTGCAAGGACAAGCGCCTCGTCGCTGCCGCCTGCAGCGCCTGGGATCGCGCACTGGCGCTTGGCCGCGTCCATGGCTATCGCAACGCGCAAGCCACCGTCATCGCGCCGACCGGTACCATCGGCCTCGTGATGGACTGCGACACCACCGGCATCGAACCGGATTTCGCACTCGTCAAGTACAAGAAGCTCGCTGGCGGCGGTTACTTCAAGATCATCAACCGCTCGGTGCCGGAAGCTTTGCGCACGCTCGGCTATCGTGAAGCACAGATCGCCGAGATCGAGGCCTACGCCGTCGGTCACGGCTCACTCGCGCAGGCTCCCGCCATCAACCACACGACGCTGCGTGCGCGCGGCTTCACGTCCGACATGATCGAGAAGATCGAGAGCGGTCTCAAGTCGGCGTTCGACATCAAGTTCGTGTTCAACAAGTGGACGCTCGGCGAAGCCTGCCTGAAGGAGACGCTGAAGGTTCCAGCCGACAAGCTCGCCGACCCGTCGTTCGATCTGCTTGCGCACCTCGGC
>JBKBNR010000313.1:0-2015 GCA_046295315.1 Hyphomicrobiaceae bacterium | reverse complement strand
GGTCCTATCGGCTCATCCGTCACCAGACGGCCGTCCATGAACGAGATGCGCCGGCGCGCATTTCGGGCCACTGTGGGATCGTGTGTCACCAACAGCACGGTGATCTTCTGCTCGACGTTGAGTCGTCGCAGCAGCCGCACGATCGACAGCCCCGTGACACTGTCCAAGGCCCCCGTCGGCTCGTCGGCGATCAGCAGCCGCGGCCGCGCGACGATCGCCCGCGCAATTGCAACGCGCTGCTGCTGTCCGCCGGAGAGTTCCGACGGGCGATGCAAAGCGCGATCCGCGAGGCCAACGGCGGCAAGCGCCGCTTGCGCCAACGTGCGCCGCTCTCGCGCTGGCATGCCGCGATATACGAGCGGCAATTCGACATTGCGGATCGCGGTCGCGGTCGCCAGCAGATTGAAACCTTGGAAAACGAAGCCGATGGTGTCACGGCGCAGCCTCGCCCGCGCATCGGAAGAAAGCGCGCGTGTTTCCTCGCCCGCGATGCGGCACGACCCGCCGTCCGGCACGTCGAGACAACCCATGATGTTGAGGCACGTGGATTTGCCAGAGCCGCTCGGCCCGACGATCGCGGCGAACTCGCCGGCGCGGATGGCGAGCGTGATATTGCGCAGCGCATGCACGCGGTTGACGCCGGTCCCGTAGTATTTTTCAACACCCTCCAGGCTGACGAGATTTGGCGCATGTTCCAGACTTGATCTCATGTCATGATCCTCCGTCGCCGGCTAGGTCGACGATCACCCGATCACCCTCCCGCAGAGAGCCGTCGCGGATTTCGGTCAGGGTTCCGTCGGTGGCGCCGATGCGAACATTGACCGCAACCGCTTCGCCTTTGCGCTCGACGAACAGCCGCCGCTCGTCGGGTAGCAGGGATGCTGTGGCCTGCGTCGCCTGCGGATTGGCCGCGTCGACACCAACGAACCCCGCGGCAACGGCTGACGTGGGCAACGTCATAGCGGATGGCGCGCTGACGCGTTCCGCGGCCGGCGGCACGAAGCGGAATGCGGCGTTCGGCACCAGTCGCGCGGCCTGCGTCGTCTCCACTTCGATATCGGCGTTCGCCGTCATGCCGGGCTTCAATTGCATGGCGGAGTTGTCGAACGACAGGATCGCCTTGTAGCTGACGACGCCATTGACGATTTCGGGACCGAGATAGACCTTCTTGACCTTGGCGTTCAGCGTTTCCTGGCGTAGCGCGTGAACTTGGAACGTCGCAGGTTGATCGGCGCGAACACGCATCGCGTCGGCCTCGTCGACGTCGACGCGCACTTGCATATTGTCGAGATCCTGCGCGAGGCGGAACAGCACCGGGGCCGAAAGCGAAGCCGCGACTGTTTGGCCCGGCTCGATGTTGCGCCAGAGAATTATGCCGTCTATCGGCGAGACGATGCGAATTTTGCTCAACCGCGTCGCGGCGATTCGGTGATCGGCCTCGGCGACCTGCAACTCTGCCTTCAGTGCCTCGATGCGCGCACCCACGCGCCGGGCGTCGGCCCGGGCGACCTGCATATCGCGTTCGGAGGTGATTCCGCGTCGGGCAAGCGTGCCTTTGCGCGTTTCGTCGGCCACCAGAAGCTCGCGCTCGAACTCGGCCTCGCGCAGCTTCGCCTTGACGACCTCGACGCCCGCGCGCGCCCGGTTGTGCTCCTCGACGACGGTGCTCGATTCCAACTCGGCCAGCAGTTGGCCGGCCACGACCCGATCGTTGTTGTCGACGTGAACCGCCTTGATCGTCCCTGACAATTCGGTGGAGACTTCGACGATGCGGATCGGCTCGAGCGTGCCCGTCGCCGTCACCCGCACCGTCAGATCACCGATCGTCACCGGGGCGGTGACGTAGCGCGACGGCATATGAGCCGGCGACCACATGAGCTGAACAGCCATCACCGCGACGAGCGCAAGCACGATCACGGCAGCCGTCGCGGCAGTGAACGCGAACGACATCACCTGCAGAGCACGACGCACAGCATCAAACAGCGTCATCAAACCGGTTCTCCAGGTGCCGACAA
>JBKBNR010000312.1:0-2095 GCA_046295315.1 Hyphomicrobiaceae bacterium | reverse complement strand
GCTGTCCTCCCCCATCGTGCGGCTGCCGCCCGACGACAGCCCACCGACATGGGTGACGATACGGAACGGCAGCGACGAGGAGAGCTGCAGCCTATGGAACGAACTGAGCGCGCTGACGACGTGCTGCTCAGGATCGAGACTGGTCGGCCAGATGGCGAGAAAGCCGTCGCCCAGATACTTGTTGATCGACCCGCCATGCAGTTCGACGATCTGCCGGCACTCCGCCGCCCACGATCCGACCAGCTTGGCCCATGCTTCCGGCGTATGCTCTCCGGCCAGCCGCGTCGAGCCGACGATATCGGCCAGCAGCATCCAGCATTCGACGTTCTTCACGTCGATGAGCGTCATCGACACCACCTTGCTTTTGACCAGCGAACGGTCGGTCGGCGCTTTGTTGAAGACGAGGCGCGTGTCACCGATGCCGATGACGTCGCTGGGGTTCAGCCGCGCGGGCAGCGAGATGCGGCGCTCGTTGATGTAGGAGCCGTTGCCGCTGCCGAGATCGACAAGCCAGTATTCGTCGACGTCCTGGCGATGTACGACGGCATGGCGACGCGACACTTTGGGATCGGAAAGTACGACGCGGTTCGACGGCGAACGCCCGATCGGGCAGTTCGTATCGAGCACCCACCGCTGTCCGTCGGCGGTTTCGAGCCAGGCTTCGGCCGCTGCTTCATCGCTCATCGGCGAGCTGCCCCGGGAAAACGCAATTTTCTGAAACTCATGTTGCCATAGTAGCAACAGCGGTGATCGGCCGACAACACATGGATTGCCCGACCAGACGCGCTCGTACCGGTTGGATAACGGTCCGGTTGGACAATGGTCCTGTTTGATATAATCCGCTCGCTGGCGCTGGCCCTCGTGCATCGGGCGGCGCAACCTGCAATCCGGCAGAATGGCCATCCGCAAGAAAGACCATCGTGACCCCACCGCCCATCCTGCATTCCGCCCGTGACCTGCTGGCGCATTACGACGTGCTGTTCTGCGATGTCTGGGGCGTCGTACACGACGGCGTTACGGCATTCCCGGCAGCCTCGGAGTTGCTGCAGCGGTTCCGCGCCGGCGGCGGCACGGTGATCCTGGTATCGAACGCGCCGGTGCCGAATTTCCGCGTCGCCGAGATGCTCGACAGCAAGCGCCTGCCGCGCGACGCGTGGGACGCCATCGTCACCTCGGGCGACATCGCGCTGGCGGGAGTGGACGCTGCGGATTATCGCGCGCTGCACTGGATCGGTCCTGTCGAGCGCGACAAGGCGCTGTTCGAAAGGGTTCCCGGCCACAACGTGCCGCTTGCCGAAGCCGACGCGATCTTGTGCAGCGGTCTCGACGACGACCTCAACGAAACGGCGGAGGACTACCGCGAGCGGCTGCTCGTGGCGCTGGCCCGCGGACTGCCGTTCGTGTGCGCCAATCCCGACTATGTCGTCGATGTCGGCGGCAAGCACTACCTGTGCGCAGGAGCCATCGCCGATCTCTACGAGTCCATGGGGGGCCACGTGTTCTGGGCCGGCAAACCGCACGCCAGCGCCTACCGCGCCGCGCACGAGGCCGCCGAACGGCTGCGCGCCGGGGCCATCGACCGTCGCCGTATTCTCGTGATCGGCGACAGCGTGCGCACCGACTTGACGGGGGCCCAGAACTTCGGCGTCGACGCGCTCTTCATCGCGTCCGGCATCCACAAGCCGGTGCTGATGCGAGGCGAAGCGATCATTGCAGAACAGCTCGCCGCGCTGTTCGAGCCGGCCGAGACACCGCCCGCCGTCGCCGTGCAGCCCTATCTGAGCTGGTGACTACGGCTTCGCGGGCGCGACTGTTCCAGTGGTTTCCGGTGTCGGCTCCTTCCACTCCTTCGGCTTCATGGTGCCATCGGAGAAGGCGCCGAAGATCATGTCGGGCGACGACATGTTGTGGCGCGAGATCGTCGTGCGACCGGCCCAGATGTCGGTCGCCTCGCGGGCGCCCTTGAACGACATCAGCGGTTCCTCGCGCCAGCCGGTCGCGCCCTTCTCGAGCACCGCGACGTCCGACACGTCATTGTTCAGTCGCGTCACGTACATAGAGCGCATGGCGGCGAACGGCCTGCCGGCAACCGGCT
>JBKBNR010000311.1:0-2097 GCA_046295315.1 Hyphomicrobiaceae bacterium | reverse complement strand
CCAGTCCGGCGGCACCGACGCCCTGCTCGAGTTCGGGCGCCGCTGCCTGCAGGATTCCGGCCTCGCCAGCCAGGATACTACGGCGATGGGCGCCGCGCTGTCGCGCATCGACATGAACCGCGACGACCGGGCCCACCGCTTCGTCGTGACGTGGAACGCTTTCCAGGACGGCAACCGCCTCGCCTATCTGGCGCTCGCCATCGCCATCGCCATCGACAGCCTGGTGTTCATGTCCGGCCTGTTCGGCGCCAACGCCGTGCGCTCGCCTTTGCAGGACATGCCGAGCCCGAAGGCGCGCTCGGCCAAGCAACTCGAGCAGATCATCGAGAACGCGCTGCTGCCCGACACCTTCAGCAACGCCGACGCGGTGTTGTCCGCGATGCAGCCCATCACACCCGTCGACGGCTTCACACAAGAGGTCGTCGTGCCGATAGACGCCAGTTCGCACCGCAACCGCGTGGTGAAGGTACTCAATGCCGCCGCCACCATCGGCGCGGTGCATCGCGACGTGACGCGGCCCGAGCGCTATCTCGTGCGACCCGAACTGTTCGAGTTCCTCTCCGGCGTCGCCAAGCGGTCGTTCGAATCGAACAGCGAGAACGTGCGGCTGTCGGAGTTGAAGCAGGTCGTGACGGTGGCCCTGCAGCCCGACATCGGCCACAACGCCGAGATCGTTCTCTCCAGCATGGACCCGATCAACGAGGCGCACGGGTTCTCCTCGCAGATCAAGCTCGGCAACGTGAAACCGGAGAACCAGGGCGTCGTGCGCAAGGTTTTGAATGCCGGCGCGACGCTGCAATACGTGCAACTCGCCGAAAAGCACCCCGATCGCGACCTCTATTTCGTGCACGGCCAGCTTTACAAAACCATCGCGCTGATCTCGGCTGCAAACCCGCGCCCCTTGCTCACCTCGTCGCCGCATGTGCCGCAGATCGCCGCGTCGTCGCGGCCGCAATCGGAGTTCGGTGGATCGCTGAACGCCAGAAAGCCGCCGCTGCCGGACAACGCACCGCGCGCCCAGCGCGTCGCCGCGCAACCCGCGCCCCAACGCCCGGCGCTGACCCAGCAGCCGCTGACCGCGGAGGAACGCGAGCGGTTGAATGCGCTTTATGCCGACCAGCTTCTCTCCGCGATCGGCCACCAGTCGGCGATCTTCACCAAGCTGGAGCACGAACCTGAACTTTGGCGGGCGGCTGTCAGCGCGTGGAAAGCGCTGCAGGAGCACGCGGTCCACAACCACGGCCTCGACGACCTGCTGAAGAAGCGCCAGGCCGAGCATGAACGCGAACTCGGCGTCATGCTCAACAAGCTGAAGCGCGCCGCCGACGGCGACCAGCGCAAAATCGACATTCTCGACGGCCTCGACAACCGCATCGGCGAAGCCCTGCCGGCGCTGATGATGTTCCCGGAAACTGGGCTGGTGCGGCATCTGATCGACGAACTCGAAGCCGCCGCCGCCCCCGACGACGGCCATATGCCGGGCGAGAACGAATTGCTCGATCAGCTTCGCGAAGTCAGCGATGCAATGTCTTATGCCGATCTCAACGACGCCGAGAGCTGGGATCGCATCCGCGACACGCTGACGGACGGAGCCGGCAACTCCGACGAGTTCCCGAACGTCATTCGCAATTTCCCGCAGCAACGCCGCGGGCTGGGATCTGGCGGCAACGGGTGATCCGCGCCGCTCCACGGCGGCCATTGGCAGCCGTCACTTCGACGGCTTGCGTTTTTCGGCCGCCGCGTTGACGCGCTCCGCGCCAGCTTCTACAGACCCTGCACACAACTCGGGAAGCGGACGACACCGATGGCCAGCGACATCATGCTTCACAAGGGCGACTTGCCGGCGGGCCTCGACTTCGGCGCGTCTGTCGCCATCGACACGGAGACGATGGGCCTCAAGCCGCACCGCGACCGCCTGTGCGTGGTGCAGCTTTCTGCGGGTGACGGCAAAGCCCATCTCGTGCAGATCGTTCCCGGCGCCGCGCCGCACCACCTCGTCCGTCTCCTCACCGATCGGAGCGTGCTGAAGATTTTCCACTTCGCTCGCTTCGACATTGCCGCGCTGAAAAAGCATCTCGGCATCGACGTCGCGCCGGT
>JBKBNR010000310.1:0-2110 GCA_046295315.1 Hyphomicrobiaceae bacterium | reverse complement strand
GCCCAAACCGAGCCAGGAGCGTCGATCCTTGTTGGGAACGACCACGTCGAGCACGGCCTTCGCCTGCGGCGCCAGAGCGGGGTCCGCCGACAACGTCGAGGTGGTTCCCAACATCAATCCGTATCCGGTCAGCGGCGTCGACACGCTCGGCGCCTTGGCACGGAGCAGACCGGACGCCGTCGACCAACCGCTGATGCGGGGCCGCAGTGCAGCGCGGGTCGGGCGAGCGCCGCGGCGCAGCAGGAGCGCTGAGTAACTTGCCTGCATCACCGCGAACGACGACGCACCCTTGATCAGGCGGGCGTCGTTGTCCGGGTCGATCATGAACACGTCGCCGACGGTTGCGGCGGCGAGGCCGGCCAGAAGCAGTGCGGTATCGGCAGTTTCCGTCTCCGAACGCTTACGCAGCACTCGGGCAGCCAGCGCGGGTGCGATCAACGGCTTCGCGATCTGCTGAACCCGCTCGTTACCGACTACTGCCCCGGCCACGGTCGCTGCCGTCGCCGCCGCAAAAACTGCGTGCTCGATGCCCCACTTGCCCGCCATCACAATCCTCCTGTTGGTTACACGTCCAACAGCGACCGTACTGGGTCACTCAAGCGGCATCGCCGGATTTGACGTCCGCGCCGTAGACGTCGACGTATTCCTGCCCCGATTGCTCACAGAGCACCGTCATCAATTCGTCCGTCGCCGCGCGCACGACGGCCTGGTAGCCACGAAGTTCGCGATATCGCGAGAAGTCGATCGGCTCCCCTACCGTGATCCGGACCTTGCTGAAGCGCCACATCCGCGTACCCGGCGGGTTGACGGCGTCGCCGCCGTGCACGACGACGGGAATGACCGGCGCCCCGGTTTCCAGGGCGACACGAATCGCTCCGGTCTTCCCCTTGTACAGGCATCCGTCGGGTGATCGTGTTCCCTCGGGGTAGATCCCCCAGACACCACCCTTGTCGAGAATCCCGATGGCCGTGTCCAACGCCGCACGGGAGGCGTCGGCGCCGCTACGGTCGATCGGCACCTGGCCTGCACCGCCGAAGAACCAGCGTTGCATCGCGCCCTTCACACCGGTCCCGGTGAAATATTCGCTCTTCGCGACGAAGGTGATGCGTCGGCGAACCATGAGAACCAGGAAGAACGAGTCGACGACAGCCCGATGGTTTCCCGCGAGAATCACCGGCCCCTTCTTGGGGATGTTGTGCTGGCCCTCGATCGTCGGTCGCCCGAACACCCACAGGACTGGGCCGATCAGGACGAATTTGAACAACCAATAGAGCACTGGGCATCACCTCTCTGCACATCACCGAGAACCGTCTCCACACGCGGGTAGACACTGTCTACGTCCGCAATAGTAGACACTGTCTTCTATGACCGTCATCAGCCTTCGCGAAACGCTCGTCGCCACCGGCGTCGAAATTCTCGATGCCGACGGCCCCACGGAACTGACGCTACGGGAGATAGCGCGTCGGGCGGGCGTGTCGCACGGAGCCCCGCGGAGATACTTTCCGACGCACAACAGCCTGCTCGCCGCGATCGCCTTCCGCGGGCTTGTCGACCTCACCGACAGGCTCGATCCCATCCTCACCGGCAAACAATCCGCTCGCGACCGATTGATCTCGGCCGCAGTCGAATACGTGTCATTCGCCCAGGAGCGGCCGGCGAGGCCGCACCACAACCGCTCGATCGGCAGCCGGTCCTGCGACGGGTTGAGGGTGAAGACGGCGCCGGTCGCCGGGTCGCGCCACAGCGCGATCGTCACGGCCTCGCCGGCGGCGGCGGTGCCGAGCTCGACGGAGAACCAGTGCGCCACGGCTGCCCCGCAGGCGATCGGCTCAGCGCCGGTGTTACGGACGGAGACGGTCAGGGACGACAGCCCGGCGCTGCCGCGGGCCGCCGGTTCCGCCGCCCCGGCCGTCGAGGACAGCAGTATTGCCAAAGGTGTAAGGGTCAGAAGAAGTCGGTGAAGAGACATCGTCAGCCAGTTCATCTTACAGGATGCGCGTCTGCGCGCGACGTGCTGCGCATTATTCAGTCGAAGCGTTTGGTCTGCAACAATTATTATTTGACACAGTGAAGTCATGACTGGTTAGATGGCGGCCGACGCGGTATCGCC
>JBKBNR010000309.1:0-2118 GCA_046295315.1 Hyphomicrobiaceae bacterium | reverse complement strand
CCAACGTCCGTCGCGACGGTCGGCAAGCGTGAGCGAGACGTTGTCGCCGAGGAAATGCGCGTCCGCGATCTGCCAGAACCCGCTGACGTCGCGGTCGACCTCGAACAGGCCTTTGCGTGTCGAAACGAGAAGTTTGTCGTTCATCATCGGCCTCGCAAGTCTCAACCGCCCGATAGGGCCTGGAACACGGCAATGGTGCTGGAGGGCTCGACCACGTCGGACAGGCGCTCTCGATCGCGGATCAGGCGGCCGTCGACGAAGATCGACATGTGGCGGCGAAGGCGCGACTGGTCGTCGAGCACATAGCCGCGGGCGCGCGGATTGGCGGCGAATACCGCCTCCAGCGCGTCGCGCACGGTCGCCCCCGCCACCTGCATATCCGGGCAGGCGACGTGACGCTGGATGTTCTGCGTGAAGGTGACCTTGACCACGGCCTCGCTCCTGACCGACGTCAGGCGGGCAGCATAATTGCATTCCGATCGGGCAGCCAGACCAAACGACAGGCGGCAAGCCTCACATCGACGAGCCGATGACCAGGGTCCAGAACGACTTGAACTCGGTCTTGGGGTCGTTGACGAGAGCCAGCCCCATATGCTCGGCATCGGCGAGCAGCAGGTTCTTGTTGTGGCCGGGGCTGTTCTTCCAGCCCTTCATGACCTCCTCGAAGGAGGCTTGCCCGGTGCCGACGTTTTCCGCCGCGAGGCGGGCTTTGTAACCGGCGCGTTTGACGCGATCCCAAGGGTTCGACCCGTCGGAGCCGTAGTGCGAGATGCGATCCCATTTCGACAGATCGCGCGAGTGCGCCTTTGCCGCCGCCGTCAGTTCTGGATTCAGCTTCAACGGTTTCAAACCGTGATCCTTGCGGTACTGATTGACGAGATCGCGGGCGAATTCGATGTCGAGCTCGGTCTTGGAATAATCGCGATCGGAAAGAATGCCGGAAGGCGCCGTTTCGTAGCTGCCCTTCGGCGCGCGGTCGTCGAGTTTGGCGACGCGGGTGCCTTCGACCTCGCCACGCCGAATGCCCGGATCACCGCCGAGAGACAGGCTGCCCGGTTGTGGCGAACGCGACGCCCGCTGCTCGACACGGGGCGTGTCGGCGAAGCCGGACGAGATTTCACTGGTGTTGACGGCGCAACCGGCGACGCTGAGACCAGCCAGAGCGAATAGTGTGACGCGATACATGAGACTTGCTCCCGCCGAGCCGTATGCGGATTTCAACTGCAGCATCGCTCCAACCCGTTAACTGGCCGTTAACGCTAACAAAGAAGACAGATCTTCCGCGCTCGACGGCAATCTGGACGGCGCATCGCCGGGGAGCTGGGCACGCCACGACGGATCGCCACGCACCGCGGCAATTCCAGTTTGTCTACAGCCGTCTCCGGTTGGTGATCGCCCCCCGTGGGCAAGATGCAAGATGGCCGCATCTTGGTGTTCTCAATTTGACGCTTCCCGGGCGAAAGCTCGGCGTTGTGCTGAATGGGCACTGCAGGTGCGCCAAGACGGCCCGATCCCGGCACTTGATTCGACTGGATTTCCGCGCGATCATTTCACCTTCGTGACAGGGAGGCGCGCGTGAGCGATACCGACCCGATAATAGACTTCCGCCCGGAACTCGCACGCCGGGCGAAATCCGGGCGCGGCGGCATCGAGGCCCACGGTCATCACACCGCGCCGTCACAGCGCCCGCAGATCACCGTTTTCACGCGGCAAGAACTGCAGCAGATCCTGAGGGTGTACGGGCGCATGGTGGCGGCCGGCGAGTGGCGTGATTACGCCCTCGACATGGGGCAGGAGACCGCCAGCTTCTCGGTGTTCCGCCGCTCCAGCGAATGTCCGCTCTACCGCATCGAAAAGACGCCGAAGCTGGCGCGCAAGCAGGGCGCGTACAGCGTCGTTTCCGCGACCGGGGTCATTCTGAAGCGCGGCGCCGAGTTGGCGCGGGTACTCGCCGTATTCGACAAGTCGCTGCGCCTCGTCGCCGATTGACCCCACCGTCGTCGGCCGCGGGGGATCGGACGTGCGGATCAGACCGGCGGCGCCATGGAACCGCGGCCGAGCGGCCGCTGCATGTGACTGAGGTCGTGCCAGCGGCCATGCTTGAAGCCGACCGCTGAC
>JBKBNR010000308.1:0-2128 GCA_046295315.1 Hyphomicrobiaceae bacterium | reverse complement strand
GGCATCCTGACCGACGCCGGCGATGCGCAACTGCACCGGCAGGTCGCGGGGCAGTTCGGCAAGCGCACGCACGAGCATATCGGCGCCCTTGTACCGCTCCAGCCGCCCGAGGAACCCGATCACGATCGCCCGGCGGTCGATGCCCTGCAACGGCCGCGGCTTGCGGTCCGAGAACTCCGCACTGGCCGACTGCCCCGATACCACCACTTTCTCCGGGGGAATCGCATTCTCCGCCAGGGCGGCCCGCACCCATTCGCTGGGCGCCACGATGCGTTCGCTCAGCGTGGCCATCGAGCGCAACTGCCGCGCTTTCGTGGCGGCAGCAGCTCGCGCCGAGAGCAGAGTGGCCGCGCGCTGCGAGAAGCGCGAGATGGCACTGTCCGTGACGTCCCATCGCGGCAACCGCGACACGAGATAGGCGGCCGGCGCCGGCAGGCCACGGTCGAGCGCCCAGCACCGGGCGCAACGGCGGTCGTCAATACGGCCGTCGCACGGGTGTTCATCGTTGAGGAGCATGGTGCCGCGCATGCAGATCGGCGACGGGACATGCATAGTGACGACACTGGGAATGTCCATCCGCGCCACCTGCCGAAGATGTCGCAGCCCGGCGCCGCTCGTCCAGGAATGCAGGTGGAATACGTCGGGTTTGGCGGCCTCCACGATCTGCTGGAACATGGTGCGCCGCTTGCGCACATCCTTGTCTCGGACACGTTGAATCTCCGGCGCGTCGATCGGATAGCGGACGACGTCCACGCCGTTCCACGAATACCGGTCATAGGCGCCGTCGGTCGCCGCGATGATCGTACCGTCCATCGAGTGCCGCGACAGCGCCGACACCAGGTCACGGACATAGACCTCGGTGCCGCCGGTCGAGTCGGGGAAATAGAAGCCGACGCAATGCACGACGCGGAGCCGCTTGCCCTCCCTCGCAACACCCGGCACACCGACTGCCGTTGAGGTCATTGCTGCAGCGTCCTGATCCTCAGCAACCGCTCCGTGTTGCTGAAGCCCAGCACCTTGTAGGCGAAGGCCAGGGCCGGCCGCACCGGCGGCACGAATTCCGGGTCGAGCCGGTAGATCCAGTCCACGACCTCCGCCGCTTCCCGTGGATAGGCCCGAGCGAAGGCTCTCACATTGGGCCACAGCATGCGGATGGCCGCACGTTTGCGGCGCAGGGTGAGTTCACCACGCTCTTCGAGCAACCCCAGCGTCTTGCGATAGAGCGCAATATGGGTCCAGAAGCCGAGGTCACGTTTGAAGCCTTTGGTATGCTGCAACCGTTCGCCTGCGTGGCGGCGGTGCACGAAGGCCGGCTCGCGATAGATAGCCAGTCGCGGCTTGCGCAGGGCGACCTCGAGAATAAAGAGCCGGTCGTCGCGCAATGCGAAGTCCTGACGGTGCGGAATGCCACGGATCAGGTCGCGGCGGAACAGGAAGGCCGAATAGTGCGATGACCAGCCCTCGCCGAGCTGCTGGGCGATGAAATCGTCGCAATCGTCCCACGCATTGACCCGACGCTCCCCGGAGTCGTCATCGTAATCCTCGTAGCCGGCGACGACGAGGTCGGCACCGGACTCACGGGCGAGCGCAAGCTGGCGCTCATTGGCATCCGTGCAAAGCCAGTCGTCGGAATCGAGGAAGCGAACATAGTCGCCGCGCGCCGCCTGGAGCGCCGTCTCGACGGCCCAGTCCTTGCCCCAGTTGTCGGTCCGGATGGCGACGATATCGGGCTGCGTCTGCAACCAGTCCCACGTTCCATCCGTGCTGCCATCGTCGACGACGACGATCTCGACGTTGCCGGCGGCGGACCGGCACGACTCGACCGCCCGCGGCAAGGCCCACAGGCGATTGAAGGTCGGAATAACGACGGATATGTCGCTCACGCCCTCACCTTAGCCGGTTACCGGAGGCAAGGGCATGGGCTGCTTCGAGCAGGCCTTCGGCTGCCCGCGCCGGCGAATAGAGCTCCATGCGCGCGGCAAGCGCGCGGCGCACCCTGCCAATGTCGAGCGCGAGAACCGATGCGATCGCCGTCGCCAGAGCCGGCACGTCGTCGAGCGGCGCCACGGCCCCGGTGACCCCCGGCTGGATCAGGTCCGGCCCGCAGCCGACGGCATCGGACACCACC
>JBKBNR010000307.1:0-2135 GCA_046295315.1 Hyphomicrobiaceae bacterium | reverse complement strand
GGCCGAACTGCCGCACGCCGCCCTCGGCGTCGACATCGCCATGGAATGCACGGGCATCTTCACCGCGCGCGACAAGGCCAAGGCGCATCTCGACGCCGGCGCCAAGCGCGTGCTGATCTCGGCGCCGGGCGAGAACGCGGACCTCACGGTGGTCTACGGCGTCAACCACGGCGCACTGACCAAGGACCACCTGATCGTTTCCAACGCCTCGTGCACCACCAACTGCCTCGCCCCGGTGGCGAAGGTGCTGCATGACCTCGTCGGCATCGACAAGGGCTTCATGACGACCATCCATTCCTACACCGGCGACCAGCCGACGCTCGACACCATGCACAAGGATCTCTACCGCGCCCGTGCCGCGGCCATGAGCATGATCCCGACCTCGACCGGCGCCGCCAAGGCCGTCGGCCTCGTGCTGCCGGCGCTCAACGGCCGCCTCGACGGCACCGCCATTCGCGTGCCGACCCCGAACGTCTCGGTCGTCGACTTCAAGTTCATCGCCAAGCGCGAGACGACCAAGGACGAGATCAACGCCGCCATCAAGGCCGCCGCCGACGGTCCGCTGAAGGGCGTGCTCGGTTACACCGACAGCCCGAACGTCTCGATGGACTTCAACCACGACAGCCACTCGTCGATCTTCCACATCGACCAGACCAAGGTGATGGACGGCAACCTCGTCCGCGTCATGAGCTGGTACGACAACGAGTGGGGCTTCTCCAACCGCATGAACGACACCGCGGTGGCACTTGCGAAGTTGATCTGAGGGCGGGTTGCCACCGATCCGCGTCAGCGGGAGAGCGATCGAGGCCGCGTGGCGCGACACCACGCGGCCTTTGCGTTGTGCAGGACCGCTGTACGATGCGCGCCGGGGAGCCTTTGGAGAGACGCCATGCCATCGACCGAGAACCACGCCAAGCGGTTGACCAGCAACCTGCACAAACTGGTCGAGCCGATCGGCAACCTGCTCAGCGACTCGTTCCATCTGATCGGCCTGTTCGCCATCGGCGCGGCGACCGCCTGGGCGGCGGTGCACTTCTTCATCGGCCTGATGGCGAAGCCCTATGCCTCGATTGAGGATCTGCTGCTGCTGTTCATCTATCTCGAGATCGGGTCGATGGTCGGCATCTACTTCAAGACCAACCGCATGCCGCTGCGGTTCCTCATCTACATCGGCATCACGGCCTTGACGCGCCACCTGATCGGCTGGGTGAACCACGAACCGAAGCCCGACATGGGCGTCATCATCCTGGCGATCGGCATCCTGCTGCTGGCCCTGTCGGTGCTCGTCATCCGATATGCGTCGTTCAAGTATCCGTCGGGCCTGCCGATCGGCGAGACGGGGGATCTGACCGACACGGATCAGCCCGCCAGGAAGGCGGCGCCGAAAGCTCCCGACGCGCCGACTGCGCCCGCCTGAGCCGACGCGACCCGGCGCGCGCCACCCGTCATACGCTCGGGCCGCCGTCGAGGCCGAAGCGGGCGCGGATCTTGTCGAACAGGGTGTCGCGCACGCGACGGTAGCTCTGCATCACCTGCTCGCGGCTGCCCTGCCCGATCAGCAGCGTCGCGTCGTGCGTCGGCCAGTACTCGACGTCGACGGCCATCGTGCGCGTCAACTCCAGCGCCTGATGATGCGCTTCGGGCGACAGTGTGATGATGAGGTCGAAGCTCGTATCGTTGAGATCGCGGATGGTGCGCGGCTTGTGTGCCTTCGTGTCGATGCCGATTTCATCCATGACGGCGGTGACGAAGCCGTCCGGCTCGCCGGCGCGCACGCCCGCCGATTCGACGTAGACTTTGCGTCCCGCCAGGTGACGCAGCATCGCCGCCGCCATCGGCGAGCGCACCGCATTCATCGAGCAAGCGAACAGCACCGCTCCTGGCAGATCGCCCGCCGCCACAGCGCTTTCATCCCTTCCAATGCAGCGCGCTGATCAGCGTGAACAATCGCCGCGCCGTATCGAAGTCGACGATCACCTTGCCGTCGAGCCGCTCCATCAGGATGCGGCTGCCCTCGTCGTGCAGGCCACGACGCCCCATGTCGATGGCTTGGATTTTCGACGGCGGGGCGGTGCGGATCGCCTCGTAGTAGCTGTCGCACACCATGAAGTAGTCCTTGATGATCCGCTTGAACG
>JBKBNR010000306.1:0-2287 GCA_046295315.1 Hyphomicrobiaceae bacterium | reverse complement strand
TCAAGCCTTCCTGGCTTTCGGTCGCGTCGATGTGCCTCGTGCCGAACAGGATGGCGAACAGAGCCAAAGCGATGGTGATCAAGAAGGCTGTGTCGGCGACGCCGAGCGACGCGGCCTGTCCCGCATCGAACGCCACCCCGCCCACCAGCGTATCGACGGACTTGCTGATCGCCTTCAGTTGCAACGCGATGTAGGGCAGGGTGCCGAGAATGGCGACGATCGTCACGACCGCGGCGACGGACTGGCTCTTGCCATAGCGTGCGGCGATGAAGTCGGCCACGGATGTGAGGTTCTGGCTTTTCGCGATGCGCACGGTGCGCATCAGCAGCGGCTGGCCGACGATGAACATCAGCAGCGGGCCGAGATATACCGGAATGAAATCGAAGCCGGTGGTGGCGGCGAGACCGACACTGCCGAAGAACGTCCAGGAGGTACAGTAAATCGCCAGCGACAGCGCATAGACGAAGGGCCGGCCGCCCTGGCTGCCCCCGGCGCGGGCCCGCCGGTCGCCGATCCACGCGAGGACGAACAGGCTGCTCAGATAGACCAGCGCGACTGCAACGATGACCCAGCCGTCGATCATGCCGGTGCTCGGGAGTTCTGTTGAACGGCTTGGAGCCGGTGGCGCGAGCACTTTGCAACAGGCACACAAAAAATGCCATCGCCGGACTCGACTTCGGCTGGCGCGGGACCCCGGCGATTTAGCCCGAGGCGCGCAAGTGCTGTTCCCCGGTCGGATATAGTAACGGCATTCTCGCGATTGTGGCAGCAACGAAACGCGAATAGTTTGTCGCGGCGTTCCGGGGTGGGCTGACTGTCGGTCCGAACCGGACGTGCGCATTCAAGGGGACTGTAGCGGGCATCCGCCATGCGGCGGGCCGCTCGACCGAAGTGAAACAGGGGTGGGTTATGGGAATCATTTCCGAATTCAGGGAATTCGCCGTCAAAGGCAACATGATCGACATGGCCGTCGGCATCATCATGGGCGGCGCGTTCGGCACCATCGTGTCGTCGCTGGTCAAGGATGTCATTATGCCGCCCATCGGCCTGCTGCTCGGCGGCGTCGATTTTTCGGACGTCAAGCTGACGCTGACCGAGGCCGCCGCCGGCAAGGAAGCCGTGACGATGAACATCGGCATCTTCCTCAACAACGTGATCTCGTTCCTCATCGTCGCGTGGGCGGTGTTCATGCTGGTCAAGGCCGTCAACAACATCAAGCGCCGTTTCGAAAAGGAGCAGGCCGCCGCGCCGCCGCCGGGGCCGTCGTCGACCGATGCGCTGCTGATGGAAATCCGCGACGCGCTAAAGAAGTGATTGGCGCCGCATTCCGGAGGTTTGTTGTGATCCGAGGGGGCGGTGCCATGGTACCGCCCCCGTACGTTCTGCGGCCCCGTTTCAGCCGCCGTATCTTTTCACCCCCCGCCCTGGCGCCCCTTCAAGCGTGCGAGGACCGTCGCCAGCGCACCCGCGACCGGCTCGAACGTGAAGCGGACAACGTGATGCCCGGGGCCGACGCGGACAGCGCGGAACAGCACGTCGGCGCGGATGATCTCGGCCGCTGCACCATCGACCGTCGCCCGCCACCACGGATGCCAGATGTCGTGCAGGACGACGTAGCCGCCGCTCGCGCTGCTGGCCTCCAAGACCACCTCGGTGTTGGCGTAGGACACGATGCGGACGCTGCCTGGTTCGCCCGTTGATGCTGTTGCGCCGAGCTGCCCCTCGATGACGATGGTCGAGGCGTCCGCCAATCCCTGTCCCGTCTCGATGATGCGCGCGAAGTCGCCGCCAATGGTGCCGGTGGCGAAACGGACGCGCGGCCAGGCTCGCTCGTTCTCATAGATGAATCCGCCTGGCGTGCGGGCGACAAGCGGCAGATCGCCGGGCGTGAGGCTCGTGTCGATCTCCTCGATCGGCACTCCGGTTGCGATGTAGCGAAGCCCCAAGCGGTCGGCAAGCGCGGAACGGTAGGATGGAAAAAGCAGTGTGAACTTGCGGTCGCCGGGGCTGCCCGAGGTATCGCCCGCACCCACCGCGCGGCTGTAGACGGCGAGGCGCACAGGATTGTAGCCGAGGGTGTTCTCGAGGCCGTGGGTCAGGCTCGCGTTCGGCGTATGAAAGCCGAGGCCGACGAGTTCGACACGGTCGCGCCGCGTCTCGCTGGCGCCTGTGGCGACGAGCGACTTCAACGTGGTGATCGTCGCGTTGCGGGTTTCGGGTTCCAGCATCTCATAATGCTCGAAGGGCAGGGCCGTCGCCCCGCCGGGACCATTCGAATAGGCGAGGT
>JBKBNR010000305.1:0-2364 GCA_046295315.1 Hyphomicrobiaceae bacterium | reverse complement strand
GCCTCGACTACGTTGCCGCCTCCTTGGAATGGTTCCAATAACGCCTCGGTGTCTGTGGCGCCGCGCCATAGCCCAGGGCGCTTCGTCGCGCCATACCCGCGCCGCGGCTCGTCATATAGGTCGACATGTCACCAAACATGAAATCGCAGTCCGGAGCACCTGGTGTGAAAAGGTCGGGTGAGGCGCCGTCGGATCACTGGCGGGTGTTTCGCGAACTGCTGCCGTTCGTCTGGCCCGAAGGCCGCCCCGACCTACGCCTCCGCGTCGTGCTGGCGTTCGTCGTGCTGGTCGTCGCCAAGGTCGTCACCGTGTTCGTGCCGGTGCTGTTCAAGGAAGCGACCGACTGGCTGACGACGAACTCGCCCGCCGCCGGCGAGCCGGAGAAGCTGCTGGCCTATGGAACCGTCGGTCTCATCGTCGCCTACGGCGTGGCGCGCGTCCTGATGATGGTGCTCAATCAGGTGCGCGACCTGTTCTTCACGCGGGTTGGCCAGCACGCGGCGCGCGAACTGAACAATCGAACCTTCCGGCATCTGCATCGCCTGTCGCTGCGCTTCCATCTCGAACGGCGAACCGGCGGTCTGTCGCGGATCATCGAGCGCGGCACGCGCGGCGTCGAGTTGATCTTGCGCATGGGCATTCTGCAACTCGTGCCGACCATACTCGAGCTGGCGCTGATGACGGTGCTGCTGCTCTACTATTTCAACTGGATCTACGTCGCGATCGTCTATGCGACCGTCGGCTTCTACATGTGGTTCACGTTCGCTGCGTCGGAGTGGCGCATCGCCATTCGCCGCGAGATGAACGACAGCGACAACGACGCCAACACCAAGGCGATCGACAGCCTGCTCAACTTCGAAACGGTCAAATACTTCGGCAACGAGGGCCTCGAAGCGCGCCGTTTCGATGCGTCGATGGCGCGGTACGAGACAGCGGCGGTGAGGACTTACTATTCGCTCGGCGTCCTGAACTCGGGGCAATCGGCCATTTTCACCGTCGGCATGACGCTGACCATGATTCTCGCCGCCTACGGCGTCATGCACGGTACGCACACCGTCGGCGACTTCGTCATGATCAACGCCATGATGATCCAGCTCTACATGCCGCTGAACTTCATGGGCATGGTCTATCGCGAGATCAAGCAAGGCCTGGTCGACCTAGAAGCCATGTTCTCGCTGATGGGCGAGCCGGCGGAAGTGAAGGACAAGCCGGGTGCGCCGCCGCTGCGTGTCGCCAAAGGTCATATACGCTTCGATCGCGTCTCGTTCGCCTACGAGCCAGACCGGCAGATTCTCAAGGACGTTTCATTCGAGATTCCGGCGGGCAAGATGGTGGCGATCGTCGGGCCGTCGGGTGCCGGCAAATCCACCATCAGCCGCATCCTGTTCCGCTTCTACGACATCCAATCCGGCGCCGTGACGATCGACGGACAGGATATCCGCGACGTGACGCAGGAGAGCCTGCGCGCCGCCATCGGCGTGGTGCCGCAGGATACGGTGTTGTTCAACGATACGATCCTCTACAACATCCGCTACGGCCGGCCGGACGCCACCGACGAGGAGGTGTTCGAGGCGGCGCGGCTGGCGCAGATCGACACGTTCATCTCGACCTTGCCACAGGGCTACAAGACGCTCGTCGGCGAGCGCGGTCTGAAGCTCTCGGGCGGCGAGAAGCAGCGCGTCGCCATCGCGCGGACCATCCTCAAGGGGCCGCCGATCCTGATTCTCGACGAGGCGACGAGTGCGCTCGACAGCCACACCGAAAAGGAGATCCAGGACGCGCTGGACCGTGTCGCTCGCAACCGCACGTCACTCGTCATCGCACACCGCCTGTCGACCATCGTCCATGCCGACAATATCCTGGTGCTGGAAGCTGGTCGCCTCGCGGAGCAGGGCACGCATGCCGAACTGATCGCGAAAGACGGGCTCTACGCCTCGCTGTGGAACCGCCAGCGGCAGGCAGAGAAAGCGCGCGAAGAACTGGCGCAGGCACTCGAAGCCGCTGAAAAGGCCGGTGTCGTCAGCCCGTCGGCGCGCCAACTCGTGCGGTGATCGGGATGGCGACCGGTCGCCGCGCTCACTTCGGCCAGATGGCGAACATGTAGAGGCCGTAGCCGGCGAGCAGCACGGCGCCCTCCAGCCGGTTGATACGAAAGCCAGTGCGCGCCACAACCAGCAGCAGAACGGCGGTCGCCAGCATCACGAGGTTGTCGAAGCGCACGATCTCTGGCGGCACGACCGTCGGCGAGATCAGCGCCGTCGTGCCGCCGATGCCGAGGATGTTGTAGATGTTGGAGCCGAGCACGTTGCCGAGTGCCACATCGGAATGCTTGCGGAACGAGGCGACCACGGAGGTGACTAGTTC
>JBKBNR010000304.1:0-2473 GCA_046295315.1 Hyphomicrobiaceae bacterium | reverse complement strand
GTTGCGGCTCGGGTTCCGGCAGGTCGACGGGTTTCGCGAGGAGTGGGCGAAGGCGATCGCCGACGCGCGCGGCGCCGTCCCTTTTGCTTCGATCGAGGAGCTCGCGCGCCGCGCCAACTTGCCTTCACGCGCGCTGCGGCTGATTGCCGCTGCCGACGCCTGCCGGTCGATGGGGCTCGACCGGCGGCCGGCGCTGTGGGATGCGCGACGGGTGCGTCAGGGCGTGCTGCCGCTGTTCGGCGCGGCCGAGGCGAACGAGCTGGGGTTCGAGGAAGATGCGCAGCTCCCGCCGACGCCGATGGTCGAGCATGTTCTGACCGATTACCAGACGACGCGGCTGTCGCTGAAGGGCCATCCGATGGCCTTCCTGCGCGGCGATCTCGCACGCGAAGGCATATTGAGTGCCGCCGAGGTCGCGGCCGCGAAGAACGGAGTGATCGTCCGCACCGCAGGCGTCGTGCTGGTCCGCCAGCGGCCCGGCAAGGGCAATGCGATCTTCATCACGCTCGAGGATGAGGGCGGAATCGTCAACATATTGCTGTGGGCGCGCCATTTCGAACGCTATCGCCGCGCAGTGATGGCGTCGCGGCTGATGCTCGCCGAGGGCGAAGTGCAGCGAAGCAAGGAGGGCGTCATCCACCTGATGGCGACGCGGATCGTCGACCGCACGCCCATGCTCGACGCGCTGGACGACGATCGGCGTTTCGTACCCGATCTCTGCCGTGCCGACGAGGTCAAGCATCCGCAAGTGCCGCGCGGACGGTCCGAAGGCGACTATGCGCAGCGCCACGGCCATCCGCGCAATGTGCGCATCCTGCCCAAGTCGCGGGATTTTCATTGAAGACCTTTGGCCCGGCTGACGCCGGGAACGGGCTGGAACCGCGCCTGTTCGGTCACGCCGAAACGGAAAACAAGGATGCCCCGGCTGTGGGGAGCCGGGGCATCGGATCAGGCCAATAAAGGGACCAACCAAAGTTGGCCTGAACTGTTTGCGATGGTTATCTTTTAGCCGCGGAGCAGGTTCATCACGCCCTGCGCGCTCTGGTTCGCCTGCGCGAGCATCGCGGTCGACGCCTGCGACAGGATCTGGGCAGCGGCCAGCTTGGTCGATTCCGCCGAGAAGTCGGTGTCTTCGATGCGCGAGCGCGATTCGTCGAGGTTGGTGACGCGGGCCGACAGGTTGTCGACGGCCGCGGTCAGGCGGTTCTGCTGCGCACCGAGGTTGGCGCGTTCGCCGGCGACCGTGGTGATCGCGGTGTCGAGCGTCGCCAGCGCGCCGGTGGCACCGGCGGCAGTCGCAACCGACAGCGCGTTGACGCCGAGCGTCGTGGCGGTGAGGTTGCCGATCGTGATGTTCACGACTTCGGTCGAGTTGATGCCGGTCTGGATGTCGAAGCCGGCGGCAACGCTGCCGTCGAGGAGCTTGTTGCCGTTGAAGGTCGTCTGCGTCGTGATATCGCCGATCTGCGAGATCAGCGCGGTGACTTCCTTCTGCACCAGCGCGCGGTCGGCGTCGGCCAGCGTGCCGTTCGAAGCCTGCATGGCCAGTTCACGCATACGGACGAGGATGTCCGAAATGCTGGCGGCGCCGCTGTCGGCGGTCTGAGCGAGCGAAATGCCGTCGTTCGCGTTACGGATCGCCTGCGTGAAACCCTTCGAAGCGGCGTTCATGCGGGTCGCGACGGCGAGGCCGGCGGCATCGTCCTTCGCGCTGTTGATGCGCTTGCCCGACGACAGGCGTTCCATCGCCTGCGACTGCATGCGCTCGGCAACACGCGAGCTGTTCTGGGCGCGGAGCGCGCTCACATTGGTGTTGATGACAGTCATGTTGTTCCTTTCCGGCCTCGATGGCCATTCCCGTGATGTGAGGGCTCGAGGAGCGGTCACGGATGCAGTAACGGCGGGCGGCGGCGGCGATTAAGCCGGCGTGTCAAAAAAATGCCGAAGGCAGCGTTAAGCCTGATCCGCATTCATATATCCCGCTGGAAAAGCGCCATAAAATTTTTTGGCACGTGCTTTGCATTACTCTTTGGGCGTGCGGCCGACCGCCGCACCCAAGGACGGATGAGAACCAATGAGCACGATTGACCCGAGCCGGCTGCTTCAGATGCGCAGCACGATTCTCAATCAGAACCAGGCGCTGCAACGCGCCGCCGGCAAGGGCCCGGCGGGCGGGATCGACGGCGGCGGCAGCGCGCCCGATTTCGGCGCTGCGATCAGCAATGCGCTGCAACAGGTCAACGCCCAGCAGACGAAGGCGAGCGAACTCAGCGAAGCCTATGAGCGCGGCGACACGCACGACATCGTCAGCGTGATGATCGAGCGCCAGAAGGCCTCGCTCGGCTTCGAGACCACGCTGCAGGTCCGCAACAAGCTGCTCTCCGCCTATCGCGACATCATGAACATGCCGGTGTAACCCATGGCCGAAACCCAGACCCTCGTCCCCGTCAACGATACCACGAACCGCCTGCCG
>JBKBNR010000303.1:0-2502 GCA_046295315.1 Hyphomicrobiaceae bacterium | reverse complement strand
TCCTTTGTCGTAGCCAAGAACGATCTCGGCGAGGCCAAGCGGGTTGCGCACGCGCAGGCAGCCATGGCTCAGTGTCCGTTGCACCGAGTTGAACATCCATTTGTCCGGCGTGTCGTGCATGAAAATGGTGTGCTGGCTCGGGAATGAGAACTTCACCAAGCCGACGGCGCTTCGGCTGCCTGGTGGTTGGACGACGTGATAGTTGCGGATGTCGTCCTTCGACCAGTCGATGCTGCGCCAGTCGCGCGGCTGGCCGGTCTTCGTCGTGATCTCGAGCCCGTGCTGGCGCATCAGTCCGCCGCCTTTCAGGAGGCTCGGCCAGAGTTCGTGCACCATGATGCTTTCCGGCACCCGCCAGCGCGGACGCAGCACCACGGATTTCAACTGCCGCGAAAAGACGCTCGACTGCTTGCCGATTTCACCGACGACGATGCGTTCATTGCGCACCACGACACCGTTGTGCACGACGCGCTGCATGAACGCGGGGATATTGTTGAAGATGTGCAGTTCGCCGAGGTCGTCCCACATCCAGCGCCACATCTCCATGTTGGCGCGCAGTTGCCGGGCCTTGGCCGACAGCTTGCCGTCGCCGCTGGCCGCCGTTTCGACGAGATAGGCGAGGCGCAGGCGCTCGAACTGCTGATGCACCGGATGCAGCGCCCGCACGGCGCTGGCGACATCTTCGGCCGCTGTAACGGACGCGAGGACGGTCTCGGGCGCAAGCATCTGCGGCTTGCGGTCGAGATTGGAGTTGAGTTGCTCTGCCGGGCGCGGGATGCGCCCGCCCCGGGCGTGGCGCGCGTAGCCGAGCAGCGCACGGGTCAGCTTGACGTCGGTCGAGGCGAGTGCCTCGGCGCCGGCAACGCCGTCGATCGTTGGAAGCGAGAAGGCCCGCGGATCCAGCCCGTAGGCTGCTGCATTCGCGATCTCGATGGCAAGCGCACGCCCACGCGCGGTGACGCCCGCGTCATCGGTCCACAGCGGTGCGCCGCCCCGCGCGCGGTAGAATTCCGCGAGGGCCTCTGCGTCGGCCGCGGCGAACTCGGGCTCGGAGCGCGCCTTCGCGGTGACATGAGCCCCCGCGGCGGCGTCCAACAGGTCTCGCACGGCGCTGGCAATCGGGCTCGCCGAAGCGGCGTCATCGGCCGCCGCAACCGGCTGGTCCGGCTTTCGGATGGCGCTTTCGCTCGCAAGGGGCGCCGCTGCCGCCTCGATCGGCGGCGTCGCTGAAGCCGGGTGCGCCAGCGTCACGACCGTGAGAAAGATTGCGGAAAGCTGCTTCATGGCGCGGGTTCCCTGCCGATCTCAAACGAATCAGTTGAAGGCCAGTTTGGCCGGCGCAGGCAGCGCTTGGAAGTCGAGATTATAGAGGGTTGCACGCGTCATGCGACGCCGCTTCGGCTCCGCCGCCAGGCTCGCCATCGGCCCGCGGCCCATTGGACCGCCTTAAATCCTTGAGATGACGGCCCGCGTGGGGCATCTTCCCGATCCGCACGGGCCCGTCGGCTGACCGGCTCCCTGATATCTGGTGTCGAGAGAAGTGCATTGAGCGCGCGTCAAAAAATGGAAGCAGCGGCGGCAGCCGGACAGCCGTCCACGAGCGGCGCAACCGGAGCGGCGGACGGCGAGGCGCCGGCTCGCAAGTCGCTGAAGCCGCTCGTCGCGTTGAAGCCCTATCTGATGCGTTACCCGGCGATGCTGGCGGCAGCGGGCGTGGCGCTCGTCGTATCCGCGGCCACCATGCTGGTCATTCCGATGGCGGTGCGACGTATGATCGACTTCGGCTTCGGTGCCGGGGGCAGCGGCGGCGACGGAGCGCTGATCGACACCTACTTCGCCATGATGGTCGTCATCGGGCTGGTGCTGGCTTTGGCGAGTTCGGCGCGGTTCTACTTCGTCAACTGGCTCGGCGAGCGCGTCGTCGCCGATCTCAGAGCCGACGTGTTCCGCCATCTGACCCTGCTTGGTCCGGCGTTTTTCGAGCGCACCCATTCCGGCGAGGTGATGAGCCGGCTGACCGCCGACACCACTCAGATCAAGGCCGCGGCCGGTACGGCGCTCAGCCAGGCGCTGCGCAACACCATCATGCTGATCGGCGCGCTGATCATGATGTTCGTGACGAGCCCGCATCTGTCGCTGATGGTGCTGCTGGCGATTCCCGCAATCGTGCTGCCGCTTGTCGCTTACGGCCGCGTCGTCCGGCGCCTGTCGCGCGAGGCGCAGGACAGCCTTGCGCAAGCCTCGTCCTATGCCGCCGAAAACCTGCAGGCCGTGCGCACCATGCAGGCGTATGCGCACGAGGATGCAGTTGCCACGCGCTTCGGCGGCGCCGTGCAGCAGGCCTTCGAAAGTGCGCGGCGGCGGCTGGCGGCGCGTGCCGGCCTGACGGCGCTGGCGATCTTCCTCGTCGTCGCCAGCATCACGGGCGTACTGTGGTTTGGCGCCTCTTCGGTGGTTTCCGGTGAGATGACCGGCGGCCGTCTCAGCCAGTTCGTGCTGTAT
>JBKBNR010000302.1:0-2536 GCA_046295315.1 Hyphomicrobiaceae bacterium | reverse complement strand
GAGGTGCGCCATGGAAAAGCGTTTTGTGGCGACCCTGAGCCGGTCGCAGGGTCGCAGTGCATGGGCGGTGATCTTCCGCCACCCGGTTCGGGTCGATCCGAACACTGGCAAGCCGGGCTTGCGAGTCCGCCAGGGGCTCGGAACGTCCGACGAGGTCGAGGCCCATGATCTGAAGGATCAACTCAACCAACTACTGGCAGAGGAGAGCTTCTGGAGCTTGCCGGCCAGGGCGGAGGCTGAAAAGCGGTTCCATCGCCGGGTCGTCGAGATCTTCTATCACGGCATGGAACCCGAGCAGAGCGACTTCGGTGCGATCCGCGAGTCGATCATTCCGCTGCCGACATCGAAAGATTCCGACTATCGGCGGGCGCTGCTCCTCGGGACGACCGGCGCCGGCAAGACGACGCTGCTTCGGCAGTTGATCGGCACGGACCCGGAGACCGAGCGCTTTCCGTCGACATCGACGGCGAAGACCACGGTGCATGAGACCGAGGTCGTGCTTGCGCCAGGACCTTACAAGGCTGTGGTCACCTTCTTCCCCATCGACGAGGTTCGTGAGCACCTGAACGAGTGCATCTCGGAGGCCGTGCTGTCCGCCTACCGTGGCGACGGCGACGGTGAAGTGCTGCGCAAGCTGTTGATGCATGTGAACCAACGGTTCCGCTTCAACTACGTGCTCGGCAACGGGCCGCAGGCGGCAGGCACCGACGACGATGAGGATGACGAGGACGACGCCGCGGAGCCGACCGAGGAGACCGCTGCTGACGGCGCGATTGATCTCGACGCCACCAATGCGCTGCTGACGAAGACGTTGACGGCGTTGCGCGCCATCGCCGCCCGCCACGGCGACCAACTGAAGACCGAGTTGGGCGCCACCGACGAAAAGGACCAGCGGGTCGTCGACGAGCTTTTCGAGGAGGAGCTTGATCGCCGGCTTCGTGAAGACGATGAGTTCCACCGCATAAGCGACGAACTCATGGACGAGATCGAGCTTCGTTTTTCGCTGCTTGCGGATGGCGCGGTACGCCGCAACAAGCAGGGCTGGCCGCAATCGTGGTCGTGGGAGACCGACGACCGTGCGACCTTCATCAAGACGGTCACGCGCTTCTCCAGCAACCACTCCTCACGCTTCGGGCGCCTGCTGACGCCGCTGGTGAACGGAGTCCGCGTGTCCGGCGCGTTCCTGCCGGCGTGGAACGGCGGCCAGCAGCCCAAGCTCGTGCTTCTCGACGGTGAAGGCCTGGGCCACACGCCCAAGTCGGTGGCGGCCCTCTCGACCTCGCTGACGCGGCGCATCGAGTCGACGGATGCCATCGTGCTCGTCGACAACGCTGTTCAGCCGATGCAGGCCGCGCCGGTTGCGGCCATGAAGGAGATGATCACGTCGGGCAGCGCCAGCAAGCTGTTGCTCGTGTTCACGCACTTCGACGAGGTCAAAGGCGACAACCTGCCCAACGCGGCGGCCAAGGAGCAGCACGTCCTGGCTTCCGCCGAAAACGTCCTCGCCTCCATTGGTGAGGAACTGGGCCCGTTCGCGGAACGAGCGCTTCGCGGCCGCCTGAAGGACGCCTGCTTCTTCGTCGGCGGGATCGACGAAGACCTGGACGCCACGAAGAAGACCCACAAGCGGACCATCGGACAACTGCAGGCGCTGCTCGCGGCAATCGATGCCATCGTCGAGAAGCCTGATCCCGTGCACGCGAAGCCGGTGTACGACCGGATGAATCTTGTTCTGGCCGTGAAGAACGCTGCCGAGAGCTTTCACGATGCGTGGTGGCCGCGCCTGGGCCTCGACTACAAGCCCGGCGTCAGCAAGGAGCACTGGAAGCGCATCTGGGCATTGAGCCGACGACTCAGCACGCCCGGCCTCGGCGACGAGTACGACAACCTCAAGCCGGTCGCGGATCTCCGCAAGCAGCTGCAGGATCGACTGTATGTGCTGCTGCAGAACCCGCTCCGGTGGGACCCCGCCGAGCCGACCGACGACGCGCACAAGCAACAGGTTTTTGACGGCCTGGCCAACGCGCTGTCCGCCAAGACGCTGAACCTGGCTACCCGCCGCGTTCGGGCCGAGCGGATGCCGGAATGGCAGTCGGCGTTCAACCAGTCCGGGCGTGGTTCCAGCTACGCGCGCGCCTCGATCATCGGCGAACGCATCTACAAGCGCGCTGCGCCAATCCCTGACGTCACCCCCTCGCCGGATCGCAACTCCTTCCTGCACGAAGTGGCGGCTGTGCTCGAGAGCGTGTGCGAAGAGGTCGGCGCCAAGCTCGCGTAGTGGACGGTCACAGACATTCGAGGAAGGGCTCGCGCCGGAGCGAGGCTAGGCTTGCGCTTGCCAGCGGTCTCGCTCGGCGGCCACCGGAGCCATCAGCGCGCGGAGCTTGGTGACGGCATCCGATGCGACATGCGGCAGTGATCTTGCCCAGCAAAACCGGACACGCGACTAAGCGGCGTTGGCGGCCTCGAAGGCCTCCGGACTCAGGTTGCCGATTGCGCTATGTCGGCGCGTTCGATTGTAGTCCACCTCGATGTA
>JBKBNR010000301.1:0-2566 GCA_046295315.1 Hyphomicrobiaceae bacterium | reverse complement strand
GTCAGCCGCGGCTGGCTCGGCGTCAAGATCCAGAATGTCGATGAGGATACGGCTGCAAGCCTCGGCCTGCCCGTTGCGAGCGGCGCACTGGTGAGCGAGATCACGCCGAAGGGCCCTGCGGAAATGTCCGGACTGAAGGCGCGGGACGCCATTCTGGCGGTCAACGCCGACAAGATCGAGGACAGCCGCGATCTGGCGCGCAAGATCGCTGGCTACGCGCCGGATACGGTCGTCGACGTGAAGGTCTGGCGCAACGGTGCCGAGCAGACCGTCAAGGTGAAGCTCGGCATGTTCCCGACGTCGCAGGAAGAACTGGCGCGCGTCGAGGAAGGAAAGCCCCTCTCGCCCGCGGCGATCGAACTCGAACAACTCGGGTTGAAGCTGGCGCCGGTCAGCAACGACGTGCCCGACGGCGTCGCCATTTCCGAGGTCGACGAAGGCTCGGATGCCGCGCAGAAGGGCATCAAGGCGGGTGACGTCATCCTCGAGGTGCAGGGTGAGGCCGTGAAGAACGGTGACGATGTTCTGGCTGGCGTCAAGAAGGCGCGTGACCTGGGCCGCAAGGCGGTGCTGCTGCACATCCGTACGGGCGAGCAGAAGCGTTTCGTCGCCCTTCAGTTGAAGAAGAGTTGAGGCGAAAGCGCCGTTCGGGTCGGTGAGGCGGGGCTCGCGGTCGCGGTGATCGCGGGCCTCGTTCGCGCTTTACGTGTCGCTCAAAAGCGCTACGATCCCGGCGGCTGCGGATCAACCCGGTTGCAGCTCAATCTCCCGTAACGGTTCTATCGCGAGCATGCGTGTTCTTGTTATCGAAGACGACAGAGAAACGGCAACCTTCCTGCAAAAGTCGCTGAAGGAAAGCGGGCATGTTCCGGAACTCGCCGGCGATGGCGAGGCCGGACTGGCGATGGCGCGGGAAGGCGGGTTTGACGTTCTGATCGTCGACCGAATGTTGCCGGCGCTCGACGGCCTGTCGCTGGTGAAGACCTTGCGCGCATCGGGAGATCGCACGCCGGTGCTTTTTCTATCCGCGCTCGGCGATGTGGACGACCGGGTCAAGGGGTTGCGTGCGGGCGGCGACGACTATCTCACGAAGCCGTATGCCTACACGGAACTGCTCGCCAGGATCGAGGCGCTGGCGCGTCGCACGACGCCCGAGGAACAGGCGACGCGCTATGTCGTCGGCGATCTTGTGCTCGACCGCTTGGCACATCGCGTGACGCGGGCCGGCGAGAACATCCCTCTGCAACCGCGTGAATACCGGCTGCTCGAGTATCTCATGCGGCATGCCGGACAGGTCGTCACGCGCACGATGCTGCTGGAGAATGTCTGGGACTACCATTTCGATCCGCAGACCAATGTCATCGACGTGCACGTCTCTCGTCTCAGAGGCAAGATCGACAAAGGGTACGAGACGCAGTTGCTGCAGACGGTGCGCGGTGCCGGCTACATGATCCGCGATGGCGGCGCCTGAACAGGCGCGACCGGTCGTCGCCAGCAGCTTCTTTCACAGATCGGCGACGGGAATAGCAGTCTCGGTCGTGGTTGCTGTTGCGCTTGCACTCTTGATCTTCCGCGATGTCGACGGCCTGTTGACGCGCACGGTCGCCGGATCGCTCGAAGCCGAGGCCGACGCTATCGGCCAATTGGCGGTCAGCGGTGGTGTCGGCGCCGTCCAAAGTCTCTTGCAAAGTCGGCAGCATGCGACCGGCGGGTCGGTTGTCGCGTTGAGTGATGCGGCCGGGCGGGTGAAGGTGGGTCTGCTCGGCGCGATGCCCGCGGAAGTGATCGCCAATCCGGCAGGCGGCATGTTTCGCTACACCAGCTCCCAACCGGCCGTGCCGCCTTCCGATCGCCGCGCCGTCGGCATTCTTCGCACCCTCCCCGATGGCGCACGGCTGATGGTGGCGCGCGACGTCGAGGAGCAGTTGCGCGCCATCACGCGCATCCGTCTGACGCTCGCGGTGGGCCTCGCGGTGCTGGCTCTCGCGGGGCTCGGGGCTGGATACTCAGCGTCGCGCCGAGTCGTCGAGCGGGTCGAACGTGTCAACGCTACGGCACGCGCGATAATGGCCGGCGATATGCGAGAGCGCATCCCCATCGCCAGCGCTGGCGACGAGATCGACGAGTTGTCCCGCAACCTCAACGACATGCTGGATCGCATCGAGCAACTGATGGCCGGCCTGCGGGAGATTTCCGACAACATTGCCCATGATTTGAAGACGCCGTTGAACCGGCTGCGCAATCGCGCCGAGGCGGCCTTGCGCGATGCGGCAGAGTGCGACGAACTTCGCGACGCGCTCGCGCGCGCTATCGAGGAGGCTGACGATCTCATCAAGGTGTTCAACGCCATGCTGCTGATCGCGCGGCTGGAGGCGGGGGCCTTGGAGGGACAGACGGACCGCTTCGATTGCGGCGCACTCGTCCGCGACGTGGCAGAACTCTACGAGCCGGTGGCCGAGGCGGCTGGCCTTACCTTCGAGGTGAGCATCGCCGACGGCCTGATGGTCGAGGCCAATCGCCAACTCGTCGGACAAGCCGTCGCCAATCTCCTCGACAATGCGATCAA
>JBKBNR010000300.1:0-2608 GCA_046295315.1 Hyphomicrobiaceae bacterium | reverse complement strand
CAGCGTCAGGGCGAGATCGCCCAGTTCTGGCAGCGCCAGCAGACGGCCAATCCGGCCTATTTCAACGGCACCGTGCTCTTGTTCTCGCGGTTCGCATTCGAGGGCGATGCTCTCGTTGCAACCGCCTTCCCGACCGAGTTCCGCAACTATCTCTATTGGCGCACCCAGGGCTTCGAGGATCGAACCGTCATCGACGGCTTCGGCTCCGCGATCATCCGATCGGCCGAGGGCGCAGTGATGCTGGCGCGGCAGCGCGCGGGCAACATCAACTCCGGGCTCTACTATCTGCCGGGCGGGTTCATCGATCCCCGCGATGTCGGACCCGGCGGCGCCATCGACATCGCCGCCAGCATCGCGCGCGAGGTCGGCGAAGAAACAGGGCTGCACCGGGGGGCGTTGCAGCTCGATCCCGGATTCGTCGTCACGCGGGCCGGCGCGCATCTCTCCATCGCCGCGACGTGGCGCAGCCCGCTCTGCGCCGAAGCTTTGCGCGCCGCTATCATGGGGCATCTCGCTGCGGACGCCGCCAGTGAACTCGAGGAGGTCGTGTTCGCCTCGTCGCTGGCCGACACGGCCGGGCTTCGCCTCGCCGACTACTGCAAGCCGCTGATCCCCGTCCTGCTCGCACGAAACGCGCTTTAACGGCGGCGTGCTTTCGGGCACAGTGCCGCGCGCGAAACAGAGGCGGAGCCGGTATGCAACTCGACTATCACGTCCTCGACGTGTTCACCGACAAGCCGTTCAGCGGCAATCCGCTCGCCGTCGTGCTCGATGCGGTCCGCCTGAAGAGCGGCGAGATGCAGCGCATCGCGCGTGAGTTCAACCTGTCGGAGACGGCGTTCGTGCTGCCGCCCGAGAATCCCGCGCATTCGGCGCGCATGCGCATTTTCACCCCCAACCGCGAGATCGCATTCGCCGGCCATCCGACGGTCGGCACGGCGGCGCTGCTGGCAAGCCTGAAAGCCGACGGCAACCATGCCGATCACGATGCCATCATCTCGCTGGAGCAGGGCATCGGCACGGTGCGTGTCGGTGTTCGGGCACGAGCCGGGGGCGTTCCGTTCGCGGAGTTCGACGCGCCGCGACTGCCGGACCTCAATTCCAGCAGTATTTCTGGGGAAATGATCGCCGACGCGCTGGGGCTCATCCCGCGCGAGATCGGTTTCGAGAACCACGAGCCGCGCCGCGTCGATGCGGGCCATGCCTTCCTGCTGGTTCCGGTGGCATCGTTGGAAGCGCTGTCGCGCGCGCGGGTCAACCCGGCGGAGTGGGTGCGCGCCATCAGCCCACTCGACGTCGTCGGCGTCTATGTCTACACGCGCCAGTGCATCCATACGACGAGCGCCTTTCACGCCCGCATGTTTGCGCCAGAGTTCGGCGTCGTCGAGGACCCAGCGACGGGCTCGGCGGCGGTCGGCTTCGCCGCCGCCGCGTTCGCGTTCGACGATTATCCGGATGGCATCCACAAGCGCATCGTGGAGCAGGGCTACGAGATGGGGCGGCCGAGCCATATCGCGCTGACGTTGGTGGTGCGCGGCGGCAAGCTGACGGTGGTACGCATCGGCGGCCACGCGGTACGCATCGCGGAAGGCAAGCTGAGGGTTTGAAGGCGGCCGACGTAGCCGGTTAAGTGGGGGACGGGGAATGAGCACGGCTGTCAGCGCCGCCGAGCGGCGTCGGATCATTTTTGCCAGCGTCGTCGGCACGACGATCGAATTCTACGATTTCTACATCTATGCGACGGCGGCGGTCTCTGTATTCCCGCTGCTGTTCTTCCCCAAGGGCGAAGGTACGGCGGCGCTGCTCGCTTCGATGGCGACGTTTGGTGTCGCCTTCGTCGCGCGACCCATCGGCTCTGTTCTGTTCGGCCATTTCGGCGATCGCGTCGGCCGCAAGGCGACACTCGTCGGATCGCTGCTGCTGATGGGCATCGCCACGTTTCTCATCGGCCTGCTGCCGACCTATCACCAGATCGGCCTCTTTGCGCCGGTGCTGCTGACCATCCTGCGCTTCAGCCAGGGCCTGGGGCTCGGTGGCGAGTGGTCGGGCGCGGCGCTGCTGGCGGCGGAAACGGCGGAACCGGGAAAGCGCGCGCGCGCCGCCATGTGGCCGCAACTCGGCGCGCCGTTCGGTTTCATCCTCGCCAACGGCTTCTTTCTGACGCTGACGATCCTGTTCGGGTTCAACTCGACGACGGCGGCACCCGGCGATGACTTTCTCGTCTGGGGCTGGCGCATTCCGTTCGTCATGTCGATCCTGCTCGTCCTCGTCGGGCTCTATGTGCGGCTGAAGCTCAACGAAACGCCGGTGTTCGCGCGTGCTGTGGAACGCGGCGAAAAGCTGAAGTCGCCGTTGGCGCACGTCATTGCCAACAACCCGCGCGAACTCGTTCTCGGCACCTTCGCGATGGTCGCCACCTATGGTCTGTTCTACCTGATGACGACCTGGATCCTCTCCTATGCCATCGGTAAGACGGACCTGGGCTTCCTCGGCATCGGGTATCGTGATTTCCTGGTGCTGCAGCTCGTTTCCGTGGTGCTGTTCGCGGCGTTCATCCCGGTGTCGGGCTATCTCGCCGATGTCGTCGGGCGGCGTCGATTGCTGATCG
>JBKBNR010000299.1:0-2622 GCA_046295315.1 Hyphomicrobiaceae bacterium | reverse complement strand
GCGCAATGAAACACCACGCGTTGCCCACCGCCGGCCGTCGTCGTGTTCGAATGACACGACCCCGCCGGCCGGCCGTGAACAACGCTCGTGCCGGATCGTGGCGTCCATCAAATTAGTACCGGTTCAATCCGCTCCGTTAGGCGCGGCGACACCCGCGCCTTTCAGCTACTTCCTCTTCTTCGGATCAGCAGGCTTGGCCGCGGGCGGCGCAGCCGGCGTCTGCCCACTGATTTCCTTCGACGCCTCGGTCGTTCCGCCTTGTACGCCGAGTCGACCGCCGGTGCCGAGCCCGCCGCGCACCGTCTGCGCCCTGTAGTTCTTCAGCGCGCCGACCATCTGGTTGAACGAATCGGCGAACGCGGCCGTGATGATCTTGCCCTCGGGCATGTTCGAGTACGCGCCGGCGCCCGCGCCGAGCCCCCCACCAAACAGCCCGCCAGCGACCCTGAAGTCGTAGTTCTTCGCGCTGCCCTCGGCGGCCGAGATCTGTACGCCCGAGCGGTTGTCGATGAGCAGCAGCGTCGTCGCCGCTTCGTTTGCCTTCAGCCCGCCGGCGACCGCACCGAATGCGGCCCCGAGGAAGCCAAGCCCGCCGAGCGCGGCGCCGGCGCCACCGGTGCCTTTCTGCGCGAACTGGATGCTCGGACGCATCGTGTAGTCCGCGGCGACCATCTGGCCCGGGCCCATGTTGCTGCCGCTGCGCGTCTCGCCCATCTGCTGCAGAGCGCGCTCCTGCGTCATCATTTGCATACCGGCCGCGCTGCGCTCGACGATCACGAAGCAGTTCGACTGCTGGATCATCAGCCGCAGCACGGGCACGGTCGAGCCGAGGTTGTAGTGCCGCAGTTGTGCGTACCACGGCGCCGCCTGGTCTTCTTCGACGGCAAGCGTGCCGAGCGTCTCGTCGCAGCGCGTGAGCTGCGTGTTCTGCCCCTCGGCGGTCCCCCCGCCGGCTGCACCGGTGACGGTGCCCTTCGATCCTCCCATGGTCGGCATCGTGCCGCTGCAGGCGGCCAACAGAATGGCTCCGGTCAAACCAGAAACTACAAACGCCGCTTTCATGCCGCCTCCTCCAACAGTCGTCGTTAACGTCAGATCCGCCAGCGCTCGCCAACGCTCTGCTGCCAGTCCTCCCGGGCCAATGTGCGCAAACGGGCTGCGTTCGTGACGTGCGCAATTGCTGGGTTCGAACTCCGTCCCGCGGTACGCGGACAAGCCATTTCGACCAACTCCGGCCACGCTGCTCTCAAGCCGGCGGGCCCCGAGGCTTCATCGGCCGCCGCAATGCCGCGAGTAGCTGAGCCCCGTCCGAGAACGGGATCGTCTTTCCGGCCCCGCCCTCCTGAACCGTGCCCGTCAGTTGGCCGGGACCGGCTGGGCCAGAGCTGTAAATACGGACGACAAAGCTTCTCATCGGACGAGGCATCCCTTTCCGCGGACTCTTCATCGGGAGCGGTTATCTGGCGGCCCGGTCTCCACCCACGTTGCGGCTACGCTCAGCGCGCTTTCTCATGAGCGCGTTTTTACCTGCAAGGTGATGACGGATCGCATACGGATTGGCATCATTTGTTGGCCGACCGACAACCGGTGCGTGACCCCCGCAATAGGTCACCAGCCAAGACAAGATGACGCGCTGCGGAGGGTGGTCGGGCTTGAGGGGAGGAGAGCATGCCCCGGGAGCACAAGAACAGCAAGCGATCCGCCAAGAGCGCCATGCCCGATGTTTCGCGGGCCATCGACCGCCCGGAACTCGTGGCAAGACTGGCGAGCGCAGGAACCGTCTGGATCAACGCACCTGCCGGCTTCGGCAAATCCACCTTGCTTGCGAAATATGCGCACGCCAGGAGTGGCGCGAAGGTCTGGTATCGGATCGACGAGCTCGACTCCGATCTCGCTCGTTTCGTCGCGACCCTGGCCGCAGCCATCGAGGTGCAGCTGGCGATCGATCCTGGCGGTCTGCCCAGACTTGGCCCCGGCCCGCAACCGACTCCGTCGAGCTTTGGCCGGCTGTTCGCACAGGCCGCCCTCGCCGCTTCCGACACGAGTCTGCTGTTCGTCTTTGACGACTTTCATCGCGTCGCGGACGATTGCCCCGCCGCGGAGTTCCTGAGTGCGCTGATCGAGGAGCTGCGCGGACCACATCAGCTTGCCGTCGCTAGCCGCCGATCCCCGACCGCATCACTCGCACGCGCGTTTGTCCATGGCGACGCAGTCGAACTGCGCGCGTCGGATCTCGCGATGTCGGGCGAAGAGATCGCTCGCCTGGCTGCAGTACTTGGAGTCCGCTCGCCTTCGGTTGCCGAGGCAGAAGCCATCGCGCAACGCACACGCGGCTGGGCTGCGGGCGTACGAGTAATCCTCGCAGCGGGGGGCTCGTGGCTCGAGTCCCGCTCATTTCCACAATCGGTTCCGGCTGAGCGACTCGCGGATTACTTCGAACACGAAGTCCTCTCGCGTCTGCCAGAACAGAGCCGCGCCCTGCTCGAGCGCGTAGCGGTCGCGAGTCAAGTGCCGGTCGAACTCGCAGTCGAGTTGACCGGCGACAAAGAGGCGCCGCAGGTTCTCGAGGACTTGGCGAAGCAGCAACTGTTCGTCACTGCCAGCGGTACCACGCAACGCGTA
>JBKBNR010000298.1:0-2624 GCA_046295315.1 Hyphomicrobiaceae bacterium | reverse complement strand
GGCATGCCCTTCGGCACATTCTTGCGGTCATGGCCGACGACCATCGGGTGCCCTGTCGTCTTGCGCACGCTGGCCTCGATGCCGACCTCGGTGAAGGCGGCAGCGCACCACTCGGCGGCGCGCTGACACTCCTCCTTATAGGCGGGATCCGTGGAGATGCTCGGGATGCGCAGCAACTCGAACAGCCGTTCCAGCGCCGCCCCCTCGGAGCGGTCGAGCTGCTTCAGCACTGCGGGCAGATGATCTGTCATGTCGGTCTCGCGGGGTTGGGTCGGTCGGGTGGATAGAGCCATAGCAAGGGCGGCGCGAAGTCGCCAGCCGTGGCCACGGCCGTCACCTTCACGCCGACGCGCGAACTCTGCTATCAGAGCGCATCCATACGCCTGCTTGCGTCCACATCGGGAGCGGGCAACTCGAACCATTCGACCGGACAGACCGATGACGAACACCTCGATCACGAACGCAACGACCGCCGCCGTCCGACCCGAATGGGCAGCAGCGAAGCGCATCGTCGTCAAGATCGGCTCGGCGTTGCTGGTCGACCGCGCAACCGGGGTGCTCAAGTCCGAGTGGCTCGCCAGCCTGATGGATGATGTCGCGGCACTCGCCGCCGAAGGCCGCGAGGTCGTGCTTGTTTCGTCGGGCGCCATCGCGCTTGGCCGCCACGCCTTGAAGCTGCCGAAGGGACCGCTGGCCTTGGAGCAGAGCCAGGCGTCCGCCGCCGCCGGGCAGATCAGCCTGGCCCATGCCTACCAGGAGTTCGCACGCGCTCGCGGCCTCACCGCCGCGCAGATCCTGGTCACGCTCGGCGACACCGAGCAGCGCCGCCGCTATCTCAACGCCCGCAACACGATAGAGTGCCTGATCGCTTTGAAGGCCATTCCGGTGGTCAACGAGAACGACACCGTGGCGACGACCGAGATCCGCTACGGCGACAACGACCGCCTGTCAGCGCGCGTCGCCTCGATGGTCTCGGCAGATTGCCTGGTGCTGCTCTCCGACATCGACGGCCTCTACACGGCGCCGCCCGGATCGCGACCCGACGCCCGCCGCCTCGATGTCGTCACTGAAATCACCGCCGAGATCGAGGCGATGGCAGGCGACGCCGGCACGGAACTGTCGAAGGGCGGCATGAAAACCAAGGTCGAAGCGGCGAAGATCGCGCGCGGCGCCGGCTGCGACATGGTCATCTCGTCGGGCAAGGTGATGCACCCGCTGCGCGCCATTGCGGACGGCGCACCGGTGACGTGGTTCCTCGCGCCGTCCGACCCCGTCACCGCCAAGCAGCGCTGGATTTCGGGCCAGTTGGAGCCGAAGGGCGTCATCCACGTCGATGCGGGTGCCGAGCACGCCCTGCAATCGGGGCGGAGCCTGCTGCCCGCCGGCGTCACCGCCGTCACCGGCACCTTCGATCGCGGCGACGCCGTGATCATCCGCGCGGCGAACGGTGACGAACTGGGCCGCGGCCTCGTCGCCTACGCGAAGGCCGACGCCGAGCGCATCATCGGCAAGCGCTCCGCCGAGATCGCCGAACTGCTCGGCTTCGAGGGCCGCGCCGAATTGATCCATCGCGACGACATGGCGCTTAATCGCGCGATCAAATCGTAGTCGGCGCGATGAGCCGCGGCGATCTGAAATCCGTCGTTCGCGAACTGTACGAGAACGACACGCAGCGCGCGCGACGCTTCGGCTACGGCTTGCTGATCTTCGATCTCGCCACCGTCGCATTTATCGTCATCACGTCGTTCATGCCGCGCAGTGCCGTCGTCGAAGCTGTCGACGTGGTGCTCGGCGCCATGCTGCTCGCCGATTTCAGCGCCCGCATGTGGCTATCGCGCCGCCGGATGAAAGAGCTGGCGCATCCGGCCACCTGGGCCGACATAATCGCCATCGCGTCGTTCCTGGCACCGATCGCGGGCGAGGCCGGCGGCTTTCTGCGCGTACTGCGGACGTTGCGGCTGCTGCACACTTATCAGATCCTCAACAGGTTGAGGCGCGACTTCAAATTCTTCCGGCGCAACGAGGAGGTGCTGATCGCGCTGACGCATCTGGGCGTCTTCATTTTCGTCATGACCGGCATCGTCTACGAAACGCAGCACTGGACGAACCCGCAGATCGCCAACTACGTCGATGCGTTGTATTTCACGATCACGGCATTGACGACGACGGGCTTCGGCGACATCACGTTGCCCGGCACCACCGGGCGCCTGATCTCCGTCGCCATCATGTTTTTCGGCGTGACGTTGTTCCTGCGCCTTGCGCAAGTTCTGTTTCGCCCGCCGAAGGTGCGCTTTCCCTGTCCCGATTGCGGTTTGCAGCGGCACGACCCCGACGCCGTACATTGCAAGGCCTGCGGCCGGATGCTGAACATTCCCGACGAGGACGAGTAGCCCGAGACGGTCAATCGGACTGCCACGACGAGCCTGAGAGCCCGATCGTCGACGCAACGAGCCCCATCGCTGAAGTGCGTGCCTATTTCTTCGCCATCGGCCGCACCGGCACCGCGCCCGTCGCAAGTGCCTTGCGCTCGGCTTCGATGCGCGCCGCCTGCGACGGCCAACTCGCGGCCACCCAGTCGTCGGTGCCGAACAGCCAGTACCAGAAGCGGTTGCGACGGTGATAGC
>JBKBNR010000297.1:0-2631 GCA_046295315.1 Hyphomicrobiaceae bacterium | reverse complement strand
GATCGTGATCAACCCGCTGACGCAGCGCTACCTGGACATCCGCCGCGAGCGACTTCGGAGACCGAGCCAATGACCAGTGACGAAACGACGGAGCTGCACGAGCTGGAACTGCCCGACGGCGTGCACGACGCCCGGCGCGCCGATGAAATCCTGCGCGCCTGGGTGGCCGACGGCAGTCTGCATGTCATCTTCAATCCCGAGACCTTCAGTCACGACGTGTCCGAGTGGGGACGCATGCTCGGTGACATTGCGCAGCACATCGCCACTGCCGTCGAACTCGACGGCCAGATGCCGAGGGAGCAGGCGCTGGCCTTGATCGCCGAGGCGTTCGCCCGCGGTGTCACCGATGCCTCGGCACCGGGGCATAGCGGGCACATCAAGGGGCGGGTTTCGCATTGACCGCACTGCCAGCCGTGGTTCTCGACGACAGTGCTTCTACGGGTGGGAAAAGCATGAACGAAGCCGATATTCTGCAGAGCCTGTTCGACGCCATCACCGCGGTGCTCACCGTTTTCTCGATGTTCTTCGCCATCATCTCGGGCTACGTCGCGGCGCTCTACTTCTTCCTCGGCCGTGCGCCGCTGCTGTTGCGGCTTACGGCATTCGGGCTGCTGTCGATCGGGCTCGTGTTCCTCGGCGGCACGGCGACGGTCATCGGGCGCCTGCAAGAGGGTTTGTTTGCAGCCTGGGACCGGCTCGAGCGGCCTGTCGTGCCGCTGCACGATCTGCGCAACCCCATACCGGGCCTCGATCTCGCGGGCATGTCCCAACAGCAACTCGGCGTCGGCATCGGTTGGGGCGTTGCCGTCACCGTCTATCTGGCGCTGTTCTATCTGACCTTCGTCTATCGCTGGCCGTCCGACGCCCAGGCGCCACCGGAGTGATCGCGACGATGCCCGTCCAGGTCTTGATGCCCGCCGTCTCGCAGCACATGACCACCGGCCGCCTGACGCGCTGGCTGGTGCGGCCGGGCGACCGCGTCGCGGTTGGGGACGTCATCGCTGAAGTCGAAACCGGAAACGTGACGATGGAAGTCGAAGCCGTCGACGGTGGCGTGATCGGGGCATTGCTGGTCGCCGCGGGCAAAGCTGAAATCGGCGTCGGAGCACCCATCGCCACGCTCGTCGCCGGCGCCCCCTCGGTCTCCGCGCCTTCCCGCCGCCGATCGTCACCACTCGCACGACGCTTGGCGCGCGCCGCGGATGTCGATCTCGACAGCGTTCCGGGAAGCGGGCCCGACGGCCGCATCGTGAAACGCGACGTGGAGGCTGCGATCGGACGATCAGAGTCGACCGGCCACCGGGCCGCCGAGTTGGCCGCCGCGAGCCAGGATCAGCACACGCAGCGCGCCGGCGGCGGGCGCGCGGTGGCGCTGCACGCCGGCGAACGGCTTGTCGAGATCGTGGTCGATGAAGGCGAGTCGTCGTCGCACGCCGCGCTGCCGGTCGTCCACCACCCGGACCGCTGCCGCGCTGTACCCCATGGCGAGGACGAACGCCGCCGCGCCAGCCTGCTCGAACTTGCGGCGCGTGCGGTGCCGCAATTCGTGCTGCGCTTCGATTGCCGCATGGAGGCGGTCGAACGCGCCCGCGCCCGCATGAACGGCGGCATCGCACCGCGTACGGGCAAGCCGCTGGCGCTGACCGACACCGACTTCGTCGTCAAGGCGCTGGCTCTGGCGCTGCAACAGGTGCCCGAGGCCAATGTTTCTTGGAGCCCTGACGCGATGCTTCATCACACGACATCGGATGTGGCGGTGATCGGCGCGGCCGTGGGATCGGCGGCGGCGGTGATCGTCCGCGATGCGGAAGTGAAATCGCTCAACGCCATATCCGACGAGATCGCGGGAGCGAGCGCGCCGCTGGCCGCCGACCAACGTGCCCTGGCGCAGAGCGCAGGCGGCAGCATGAGCGTGCACGTTCTGCGATCCGGCAGCGCCAGCGCCTTCGAATGCATGGTGATGCCACCGCAATCCGGCGCGCTGGCACTCGGCCCGGTTGAAACGCGACCCGTCGTCGGCGAGGACGGCATCGTCGCCGGTCGCGTCGTCAGTTGCGCGCTGGTGTGCGATCAGCGCGCCATTGGGCCGGCAGCGGCATCGGCGCTCGTCTCCGCCTTCAAGTCGCTGATCGAGGACCCGCTGCGCATGCTGGTCTGATGGCGCCGATGTCGGCTGCGTGGTGTTGAACGATGTCTATTATTGCGTTCAGGCCAATTTCCACAGCCGAGCTTGAAAACTGCGTTGCCGTTTTGCACTCATCAACGGCAATCGCCGCGGTGACTGCTTGTTTGGCGGGCGACTCGTCCTCTACTGGCCTCGACAACTCGAGGCCGCCATGGTGCCCTCGGGCGGGGAAATAGCGACGGGGGTTCCTATGACGAAACGTTACATGGCAATGACGGCCGTGCTGCTTCTGGCCGGATCCGTGGCGGGTTGCGCCAATGACGGCGGGCTGCTGGCCAATTCGTTGACGACGGCTTCGGTGCCCGAGCAACCGCAGGTTGCCCAGGGACCGAAGGTCGATCCGCAGTGCTTCGCGCTGATGTCGAAGATCGACCAGATGCGCAAGGAGGGCACGCCGTCGCGCATCGAGAAGGTGGCGACGACCGGCAAGGGCGCGACGGCCAGCG
>JBKBNR010000296.1:0-2748 GCA_046295315.1 Hyphomicrobiaceae bacterium | reverse complement strand
CGAGCTGACCCGAAGCCGGGACGATGACCGACACTTTGCCGGTGGCGCTTTCGATCAACGAGGACTTTTCGTTGCCGTTGGCGGTCACGTCCACCAGCACATCGCCGATACCGGAAACCGGCGAACGCGACCAGAGCGCACTGCCCAGCATGGCCACGTCGACGCCCATGATCTTGCTCTTGAGGTGGTAGGCGCCTGTCTCCGTCGTCGCATTGACCGAAAGCTGGCCGACGCACCGGCCGCCCTTGCCGATTTCCAACTCCGCGAGGTCGGCCAGCATGACCCCGGATTTGAGAGACAACGACGCCGCGCCCCTGCCGAACACCATGCCCTGAGCCGACACCTTGCCGGCGGATATTCTCAGGTCGGCGTCGATATCCTGCAGGATCGGGAACTGCGAACGCCCGGTGAGGTGGCGCGGCAGAATGTAGGCGAGATCGAACGCCGCCGGCGATTTTGCCTGTGCCGCAGTGTCGAGGTACGGCGAAATATCGATGGTTTCAAAATCGAGCGTGCCGTCGATGGCGGCGCGCTGCCTGGCGAGCTTGATGGCGATGGTGCCTTCGGCTTCGTTGCCATCGATCGAAACCCGAGCGACGGGGAAGGCGATGCCGCGCGGCGTCCATTCCAGTCCGCCCTTGACGTCGAGCTTGCCGAGACCGCGCCCGTTCCCCCAGTCGGCGCCAAGCCAAGCGGCGATGTCACGAATGCTGGTCAGCGAGATCTGCGCGTCGCTGGCACTGAACTGCGGCGTGTCGGCAATCGACAGCGCACCGTCCGCTCTGGCTTCGACGAGCTCGTTCTTGATCACCAGGCTGAGCGGGACGGCGTGAGGCGGCGCACCGTCCCCGGAACCCTTCATGTCGAGATTGATCGCGGCGTCCACTGTGCGTCCACGATAATCGAAGCGTCCGCTGGCCTTGATCTTGCCGCCGCGCTGCCTCGTGATCGTCGCGGTGACGGACGTCAGCTTCTCGACGGAACCATCGGCGCGGCGGACATCGATTTCGGAATCGCGTATCGCGAGTTCGGCAAAGGACATGTCGACAAGTGCCGCCAGAACCGGAGCATAGCTGCCCGATGCAACACCATCGGCGCCCACGAACCCGCCGCGACCGAGATCGAGGCTCATCGAGGCGTTGTCGACTTTCAGTTTGGCTTTGCCGCTGGCAAGCATCGCCAACGCGGAAGCACCGGTCATCAGATCGCCCGGACCGGATGGCGCCAACGAGATGACGCCGCGCTCCAGCCGGAAATCCGAGAAGCCGCTGAGGGTGACGGGTGACGTAAGGGTGAAGCTGTCGCGCGTCGCGGCGATCACGGCAGCCGAATGAAAAGACAGGTCCGTGCTCGTCCCGGAGATGATGAAAGGGGCTGCCAAGCCAATGCCGACGAACGAAACCACTGTCGCCGCGACGGCCAAGCGTTGCCGTTTCTTGCCTCCACCGCGCTTCATCGCTTCATCGAACCTGCTGCGAAATCTCGAGACGAACCGTTGGACGAGTTGATCACATACGACGACGGCGTGACCCGACTCGGAAGGGGCCGCACAAGCTGAAACGCTCAAAGCAACCCCTTATTAGGCGCGCCGCGGCAGCCGCGCAAGTCTCAATGACTGTAAGCGCAACTCGCCCCCCGGGATAAGCTTCGACCGGCTTGCCGAGAGTATGGCGGGCGTCATCCCGGCGCCCTTCGCGCGATCACGGTGGTGCGCCGACGCACGGCCACCCCCACGCGACAAAAAAGGTGCCAACCAGCGATGGCGGATTCGCCGGACTCTTCCATCTCTTCCCGACGCGCCGTAAGCTCGCGGCGCGCAGTCGTGACGGCACGAGTTCGAGGGGATGGCGGTTGCGGCAATCGTTCAAAATAGGCAATCAAAGCATTCGACCCGGCGAGCGCCGGCTGGTCGATTTGCCAGTCTCGCGGCTGTCGAACCATACCCCCGTCACGCTGCCGGTGCATGTGCTGCATGGTACGCGACCGGGACCGACGCTGTTTCTATCCGGCGCCATTCACGGCGACGAGTTGAATGGCGTCGAGATCATCCGCCGCATTCTGCGCACCCTGTCGCCCGCCAACATCGCGGGAACGCTCTTGTGCGTGCCTGTGGTCAACGCCTTCGGCTTCATCGGCCGGTCGCGCTATCTGCCAGATCGGCGTGATCTGAACCGCTCGTTCCCGGGCTCGCCATCGGGTTCGCTGGCATCGCGCCTCGCCCATCTGTTTCTGATCGAGGTGGTGAAGCGCTCCGACATCGGCATCGACCTGCATACGGCAGCGGTACACCGCATCAACCTGCCGCAGATTCGTTGCGACATCAAAAAGCAGCCGCGCGTGCGCGAACTCGCTACGGCGTTCGGTGCCCAGGTGATCCTCGATAGCCCTGAACGCAGCGGCTCGCTGCGCCGCGCGGCGCGCGAAGCCGGCTGCGATGTCTTGGTCTACGAAGGCGGTGAGGGACTTCGTTTCGACGAGTTCGCGATCAAGGCGGGAGTCGACGGCGTCGCAGGCGTGATGTTGAAGGCCGGTATGCTGGAGCTGCCATCACCGCCACCGCCGGCCTCACGGCCGATCGGTGCAACGCCGATCATCGCCAATTCGTCTCGCTGGGTGCGCGCGCCGGAGGGCGGCGTGTGGCGAACCACGCGCCGCATCGGCGACGCGGTCGCGGCCCGCGAAGTCGTCGGCTATGTGGCGAACCCGTTCGAGGAATCCGATGTCGAGGTGCGTTCGCCACACCGCGGC
>JBKBNR010000295.1:0-2756 GCA_046295315.1 Hyphomicrobiaceae bacterium | reverse complement strand
GCGGTAGCGCTCGAGCCAGGTGAAAAAGCGGTCGATCATGGCGGCTTTCCGTTGCGCGAGCGGCTCGCAGGTGCGGTGCGGGTGCGGTGATGTCGAGATTGTACGGCCTGGACGCCAGCTGTATCGGCGCTACGTCCACTCCGCGAGCCGGTCTGCCCGAAGAGTTGCGAGACCTGAGGGAAAAGTCCGACCCGGATGTGACACGCCCGGTCAGCCATGATTGACACGTCCTGCGACCGTCGGACTTGCCGTCGACGCCCCATACATGGTGAATTGCCGCCCGTCCTGCAACGGCCTCCGACCGGAGGGGAGGATCGCTCACCTCTCCTCGCCAGCCTTCCACGCCTTCAACCACCTCCCGCATCAAAGGTTGCAATCATGCCGCTGCCCGCCGACGACGCACTCAATGCCATGAAAGACGAGGCACGCCGCTGGTTCGAGAGTTTGCGCGATCGGATCTGCCGGGCCTTCGAGGCCGTCGAAGACGATCTGCCGTCGGGCGCACACATGTCGCTGAGGCCGTCGGGCCGCTTCACCGCCAAGCCCTGGACCCGTACCGATGCGGACGGCTCGCCGGGTGGTGGCGGCACCATGAGCATGATGGCGGGTCGCGTATTCGAGAAGGTCGGCGTGCACACATCCACCGTGCACGGCACCTTCGCGCCGGAATTCCGCAAGCAGATCCCCGGTGCCGAGGACGACCCGCGATTCTGGGCATCCGGCATCTCGCTGATCGCGCATCTGCACAACCCGCACGTACCCGCCGTGCACATGAACACCCGCATGGTGGTGACCAGCAAATGGTGGCTCGGCGGCGGCGCCGACCTGACGCCGGTTCTCGATCGCCGCCGCACCCAGGACGATCCCGACACGCGCGATTTCCATGCCGCCATGAAGGGGGCATGCGACAAGCATGCCATTGCCGACTACGATCGCTACAAGGCGTGGTGCGACGAGTACTTCTACCTGCCGCATCGCAAGGAGATGCGCGGCATCGGCGGCATCTTCTACGACTACCTGACGCCGGAAGAAAAGGACGGCGGGTTTGCCGCAGCGCTGGATTTCACCAAGGATGTGGGGCGCGCCTTCCTCGACGTCTATCCGACGCTCGTGCGGCGCAACTTCGCGAAGGACTGGAGCGAAGCCGATCGTGACGAGCAATTGATCCGCCGCGGCCGCTATGTCGAGTTCAACCTGCTCTACGACCGCGGCACCATTTTCGGCCTCAAAACCGGCGGCAACATCGAGAGCATCCTGTCGTCGATGCCGCCGATTGTGAAGTGGCCGTGAAGGCGAGGGGCCTGAGGCCCCGCGCCCCCACCGTCTGATGTATCGGGGGCCAGGGGGCGCGGCCCCCGGGCGGGACTGAGCTGAGGCGGGAGGGGCCCGGTGGGAGGCCCCCACGGCCAAGCGTGCCGCTGCTGCCATATCGCTCGCCGCCGTGTAGTCGACGCCATGATTGGCCAGAACCGTCGCGGCGAACTGGGCGTTGTTGCCGACCATGCGCACGACGATCGAAGGCTTGCGGCCCGAGCGGCTGAGCGCGATGCCGACGCCCTCCGCAATCGTATCGCACCGCTGCATGCCGCCGCCGTGCACGTTGACCAGCAGCACCTTGAGCCTCGGTTCGGCGAGGATCAATTCGACGCCGTAGGCGACATCGAGGCTGGTCGCCGTGGTGCGGATGTCCATGAAATTCGCCGGTGCGCCACCCGCGTCGACAATCTGGTCGAGCGTCGCCAGGGCAAGGCCGGCGCCGTTGACGACAATGCCGATATCGCCGTCGAGCCGATGGTAGTTGATGTGATGGCGGTCGGCGCCGAGCACCACCGCGTCGCCTTCCTCCGCCTCCTGCGCAGCCGCCAGCGCCGCGAGCGCCGGGTGGCGCAGCAACGCGTTGCGATCGATCGCCACTTTGGCATCGAGCGCCACGAAATCGCCGTCCCATGTCCGCGCCAGAGGGTTGATCTCGACCTGCGTCGCATCGACCGCGATCGCCATCGCCGCCATGCGACGAAATATCTGTTCGGCCTTCGCAGCGGCATCGCCGACGAGACCGATGCGAGATGCGACACCGGCGAAATCGCCCTCGGCACTGTCGCCCGCAATGGTCAGCGGCGTGCGCACGATCAGCGACGGATCGGCGAGGGCCCGTGCCTCGATCGACGACCCACCGGCATCGGCGGCGATCAGCACCAGTCGGCCCATCGCCTTGTCGAGATACACCGCCGCATAGAGCATCTGCATCGGCGCGATACAGTCCTCGATGAGCACCCAGCGCACCCGCTCCTCAGCGGCACCGGACGCACCGGGCGAGGGATGCGACAACAGCAGGCGCACAGTTTCTCCGACGCCTTCGGGCGACGCGCTGAACCGTATGCCGCCGACCGCCATGCGGTCGCTGGTACGCACCTGCGCCTTGACGACGAACTTCGTGAACCCGAGCCGTCGCGCAACGCGCTCGGCATCCGCCGGACTGTCCGCGATGCGGCCACGCGGCACTGGCACGGCAAAACGACTGAGGAGTTCCTTGGCCTGGAACTCGTGCAGGTTCATGACGCCAACTCCAAGGTTGCAGCCGCGGGCGGCAGCGGCGCTGCGAGGCGAGCGACCGCCGGACGGCAGCGATACCGGACTGCGCTGATACTGTCCTGATCGTCGTCGCGCGGCAATCGGCGCCGCCGACCCCGTCACCAACCGGCGAACGCAACGCCAAGTCGCGACATCGCGTCCAGCACACGGCGCGCGACGGTTTG
>JBKBNR010000294.1:0-2767 GCA_046295315.1 Hyphomicrobiaceae bacterium | reverse complement strand
ATGGCGACCATCTGGGATGCCGACGTGCTGATCTGGGCCGCGTCACAGATCGTCGATGCGCGCGACCGCGGACTGCGCACCTCGCGCCTGATGGCCGCCACGCCCTATGAGATTCTGGCCTTCATCGGTCGCGGCGACTCCGCGCAGAACTACGAGCGCCTCAAGGCCGGCCTCGATCGCCTCCAGTCGACCACGGTCGCGACGTCGATCCGTCAGCCGACGGAGCGCCGGCGGCACCGATTTAGCTGGATCAATGAATGGAAAGAGCGCGCCGACGGCGTGGGCCGGCCGCGCGGAATCGAACTGATTCTGCCGGACTGGTTCTACGCCGGCGTCGTCGAAGACGCGCTCATCCTTACCATCGACCGTGAATACTTTGCTCTCACCGGCGGCCTGGAACGCTGGCTCTACCGTCTGGTCCGCAAACATGGCGGACGCCAGCAGCATGGCTGGATCTTCGACTTCCGGCACCTTCATCTGAAGTCCGGCAGTCTCTCGCCCTACAAGCGGTTTGCATTCGAGCTGCGCGACATCGTTCGGCGCCAATCGCTGCCAGGCTACCAACTCGCCTGCATTGCCGGCGCCGGAAACAAGCCGTGCCTGAGCTTTCAACCCGTCGCCCTTCAACCCTTGTCGGCACGGCGCTTACGCGTGCCGCAGCCGCGACATGATGGGGACAAGCTGTGAATCGTCCCGTCCTATCAGGAACCCGAGCACCCGTCCTATCGGGAACCGCAGACCCGTCCTATCAGGAACCCAAACGATCGTTAAGCATCGATGCGCTAACGCAAAATCGCGCCCCTAACTTCACTAACAGAGAATCCTTCGGATTCTTGCTAACGGCGCGCAACAATATCGCTCTGATGCGCGACGCCAACATCGCGGTGACGCCATGACACGGCGACCGCGCAGCACCAAACTCAAGTTCTGGCCGGTCGACGTCAAACGCCGGACCAAACCGCGAAAGGCGCCGCGCCAATCTCGACGCAAGCGCAACGCCTTCTCGGCCCGACTGACTATCGACGTCACGCCTGACCTGCGCGCCCGCATCAAGATCACGGCTTTCGAGCGCGGTGTCACCGTCGCCTACATGCTCCGGCTGCTCCTCCTCAAGGCCTTTCCTCGCACCAAGGGAGGAAGGCGATGAAGGGCGTCACCATCACGGATGTCTCGCGTGCGCAGGATGCAGATGCGGCGCTCACCTTCGTCGAGCTGACCTGGCACAAGCAACGCATCGAGAACCGCATCCGCTTCGGCCGGCCCGCGGCACAGCAGATCCTCGATCGCCATCGTCGTGTCGTCAGCTTCATTCCCGGCAGCATCTTCTGCTTCGTGCGCTGGGCCGCCAACGAGTACGGCACCATCCTGTCTCGCGCCGACATCGTGCGCGCCGTCGCTCCGGGTGAACGCTATCAGACCCTGCCGTTCGTCCGTCCCGGCGGCGACATCCTCCTGCGCATGGACGGCTGGTCCAAGGTCGAGCGTGTCCTCCACGCAATCGACGCCGTGGAAGCGCTCGGCATCGATCCAGCCGACGTTGCGCCAGACTACTGGCAGCACGTCCACAACCGCCTCTCCGTCAACGAGACCCCACGCAATTACACACGCACGCGTCATCAGGCCTGGCTCAAGCGGCGGGAGGTCGGCGCGTGACCCGCATCGCCACCATGCTCGTGACCGCGGTTTCCAGCATCACGCTCGGTACGTCGGCGTTCGTCGATCCGCCCAAGACGCTGATCTGGAACGCCAGCGCCAGCGCGCCGATCGGGCTCTATGCCGTGCAGCCCACCAATGATCTCGATGTCACCGATCTCGTCGCCATCGTGGCGCCGCCGCTCATCGCCGAGTTCATGGCCGATCGCAGCTATCTGCCGATGGGCGTGCCGATGATGAAGCGCGTCCTAGCGCTGCCCGGACAAACCATCTGCCGCCACGGCCTCGACATCATCGCCTATGGCTCGACGATCGGACATGCCCGCGAGCACGACAATGCCGGTCGCAAGATGCCGGTCTGGCAGGGCTGCCGCCGCGTCGCCGACAACGAACTCTTCCTCATGAACTTCGATGTCCCCGACAGCGTGGACGGCCGCTACTTCGGTCCGTTTCCGCGTGGTTTCGTCATCGGCCGCGTGCTGCCCGTCTGGACCGACGAGGCCGGCGACGGCCGCTTCGTTTGGCGCGCTGTCACACGGTGACCGACTCACGATCGAACTCACCACCACCAGCAGAAAGGACCACGACATGGCACAGATCGGCAGCTTCATCCGCACACGGAACGGCTTTTCAGGACGCCTGCGCACGCTCTCGCTCGACATTGAGTTGACCATCGTTCCGGCCGATCATTCGGACGCCGAGAACGCCCCGAACTACCGCATTCATGCCGGCGACGAGGAAGGACCAGAGGTCGGCGCGGGCTGGACCCGTACTGGCGAAAAGGCTGGTGAATACGTCGCCCTTCAGATCGACGATCCCGGTTTCGCACAGCCGATCCGCGCCAATCTGTTCCAGTCGGGCAGCGACCGCTCTACCTTCCATCTGCTGTGGACGCGCCCGTCGAAACGCGAAGCCCGGACCTGATCCTTGCGGCGCTCGCGCAAGCGGAATGGCGGACTTCAGCGCATCCTGCGCCAAGTTCCCGTCATTCCTCTGTTCGCGAAAGACTCGACTCATTCCTCCGCTCTCTAATCGCGGGTCATCATGCAAGTCCTTTCTTCCTTTACTTCGACGCTGACGAAGTCAGCGGTCTCTCCCGTCGAAGCCATGGTGG
>JBKBNR010000293.1:0-2814 GCA_046295315.1 Hyphomicrobiaceae bacterium | reverse complement strand
AGTACCGGCTGAAGTTCCTGGCCGACGGCGCGAGCGGCTCGGACACCGAGGTCGACATCGACACCTCGCAGCCGCTGCGCCGCGAGTTCTACGGTCCCGGCCCCGCGACGATCCAGGTGCGGCAGCCCGGGGGCGGCGTCGAGGAGGGCGCGCAGCCTGCGGCGATGATCAGGATCCTGTCCGGCGCCAATGCCGGACGCGAGCTGGCGCTCGTGAAGGCGCTCACCACGATCGGCCGCCCGGGCCATCAGGTCGCGGTCATCACGCGCCGGCCGACCGGCTACTTCATCGCGCACGTCGAGGGCGAAGTCTTCCCGACCGTCAACGGCATCAACCTCGGCTCCGCCGCGCACCCGCTCAAGGACAAGGACATCATCGAGCTGGCGGGCGTGAAGATGGAGTTTTCGAATCCCGGCGCGTCGGGATAGATTCCGCGACGCGTTTTCCCCTGGCCGGCGAGACAGCCTGCTTGGGTGCGCATCGACTCACGCTCGGTGCGAACGCTGCCGCCCTGGGCGCGGGTCCGGCGCTAGCCATGTTGCCCCCAACCTCATCTCGTCAATCCCTGCCCGCACCGGTCGGCGGCCGCGACCCGGGGCGGACGACACCGTAGCGGATTCGCGCACTGGATTCCGGGCACCGCCCACGTATATACATTGTTGACACACCCGGTGTGCGCCGCGTACGCTTGCCCCGATTCGGTCGGGACAGGTCATGGAAGCAACGCTGAAGAAGTGGGGCAACAGCGCGGCGGTGCGGATACCCGCCGCGGTGCTATCGGCCGCGCGCGTGAGCGTGGACGATGCCGTCGAAGTCCGTGCAGAGGATGGCCGCATCGTCATCGAACCCAAGCGGCGCAAGGTCTTTGCGCTGGACGAACTCGTCCGCGCGATCACTGCCGATAACCAGCACGCGCCCGTCGATACGGGTCCACCGGTCGGGCGCGAGGTATGGTGATGGCCCGCCGCTATGTGCCGAACGCAGGCGAGATCGTCTGGCTGCAGTTTTCCCCCCAAGCCGGCCACGAACAATCCGGTCATCGGCCTGCGCTCGTGCTGAGTCCGGCCAGCTACAACGGCAAGACCGGCATGATGGTTTGTTGTCCGATGACCACTCAGATCAAGGGCTATCCGTTCGAGGTACGAGTGGCGGGCCGCGAGCCGGGCGCGGTGCTTGCGGATCAGATCAAGAGTCTTGACTGGCGCGCACGTAGTGCAAAACGCAAAGGACGAATCAGCCAGGACGTGCTCGACGAAGTTCGCGCCAAGATCCGCGCGCTGATCGGCGCGTGAGTCTCTCGCGCGAGCAGGCCATGGCAAGTCGGCCACGGTCGCGCCTGCCACGGCGGAGCCGGGGCAGCAAGTTCCGAGGTCGGCCCTTCGGACTAGCGCGCGGGGGGCGGCACGTCTGACGCGATTCGTCAGCCGCGGGTGACGGACCTCGTCAGTTTTCGTCGCAGAAATGCGGCAATTCCGTGCCAAAACTCCCGATTTCGACTGGCACGGAACTTGGGGACACTGTTGTCATCGGCAGCCCCGCCGGTTTTTCCTCCAGAGGAGTGGTCAATGATCAAACGTCAAATCGCCCGCGCCCAACGCGGCTTCACCCTGATCGAGTTGATGATCGTCGTGGCGATCATCGGCATCCTGGCAGCGATCGCGATTCCGCAGTATCAGGACTACGTGACGCGTTCGCGCTGGAGCGACAATCTCTCTTCGCTCGCGTCCTTCAAGTCGGCAATTGGTGAATGTGCGCAGAACAACAACGGTGACTTCACGGCTTGCGACACGATGGCGGAGCTGAACACCAATGGGTTCTGGCCGACGACCAACGTTCCCGTTGTGAAGTTCGGGACGGCCAGTCTGCAGGCAAACGCTGTCATTCGTGTCGTGGGTAACACACAAGCCGGCGGATGTACCGTCGAGCTCACGCCCACGCTAGTGTCGGGTAACATCCAGTGGACCTTCGCGAATACGGCTGGAGGAGCAGGGTGCACCCGCGCCCGCACCGGCGTCGGCACGTAACGCTGCCCGCTTCGGATCACAAGACAGGGCCGGGTCATCCGGCCCTTTTTGCTTGCGCTTGCTCGACCCCGCGAATACCCGCCCACTTGCCGGGCCGGCCATGCAAAGGGCAGCACTCTTTTTTCAAGAGCGAGCACGCGATGCGCACGCACTCGTCGCGCCGACCTTCTTCGCCCTGACCCTAGCACCGCTCGGCCTGGTTCTCTTCGAGCTGCGCGATCACGACGGTCAGCGCATCGTCCAACTCGCGTTGCTGGCGGTCGCTGCCGCTGTCGTGGCCGTCCACACGATGCTGCGGCCGGGCGGTGCAGTCGATCCGAGCCGGCGAGCGTTGGGTCTTGCCGCAACGCTCGGCGTGCTCGGGGTGCTGTCCATCCTGAACTCAGAAATCGCGCGCGCTGCCGCGCTCGAAGCCGGCGTGCTGCTCGCGCTCGCGATGTTCGCCATCGGCATCGGACCGGCGGCGCAGCGCCTCGGCATCGAACGGCTGCTGGTCATTCCGGTCGCCGCGAGCGTCCTGTTCGCTTTTGCCGTCGCCGTCCGCTACGGCGCGGCGCTGTCGGCGGACGCCTCGCTGCTGCGCGAGCACCTGCTGCCCGCGTACAGCAACTATCGATTCTTCAACCACGTGCAGACGGTCACGATCCCGCTGCTCGTTGGCGCAGTGCTCGCGGGGCCGTCGCGCCTGCGCCGCTGGGCTGCGGTGACGCTGGTTGCGGAGTTCGCGCTGCTGTTTTTCACCGGCGGGCGCGCGACGATGCTCGCGCTCGGGGCGGCGGCCGCGGCGATT
>JBKBNR010000292.1:0-2847 GCA_046295315.1 Hyphomicrobiaceae bacterium | reverse complement strand
GATGCCGATTCCGCGTACCTCGAGCTTTCCGGCGATCGACGGGGGCGCGCTTGCGATCACCAGGTCGTGGTCGCGGTGCAGCAGGACGTGATCGTCGCTGACAAGTTCGAAATCGCCGGTCGGCAGCGAAGGCGACGCGGTTTGTGCAAGCAAACGCAGCGCGAGATCGGATTTGCCACTGCCACTCGGCCCCATCAGCAGAACCGCAGCGCCGTGCCGCGCTACTGCGGTCGCATGAACCAGCACGGGATCTGCGGACTGCGAGGTCACATCAGCGGCTCCGATGGTGCTTGGAACGGTGTGTGGTCTGGCGTGCAGGGATACGGACGACGAACTCGGCGCCGATTCGAGCGGATTTGACATCGCCCGGCGACTCGTACCGGTTGCCCGCGACGACGCTGCCACCATGCGCGTGCATGATTTCGCGTGATATGTTGAGCCCGAGCCCAGAGTTGTTGCCGCGGCTCGAATTGGCCGTGGGCCTGTACGTGTAGAACCTATCGAAAATCGTCTCCAGCTTGTCCTCGTCGATCCCCGGCCCTTCGTCCGTAACAGTGAGGACGATGTCGTCGCCATCATGACGGAGAGCGACGGTCACGGTGCCACCGTCCGGCGAGAACGACAGCGCATTGTCGATGAGATTGGTGATGACCTGCGCCAGACGCCCCTCGTTGCCGGGAACCGTGTAGCTCTGCGGGTCGGCACCCTGCGGCAGATCGAGAACGAGTTTGACGCCCTGGCCCTTGGCCTTGTCGTTGAAGATCGAGGTGACGTTGCCGACCACCGACAATAATGGCACCGGCTCCAACTCCTGCCGTGCAAGCTCGGCATCGAGACGCGATGCCTTCGACACGTCGGTGATCAGGCGATTGAGCCGCTTCAGCTCGACCTGGATCTGCTCGACCAACTGGTTGCGCTGAGCGTCGGTTTTCGCGAACGCGAGCGCCTCGGCCGTTGAACGCGCGGCGGTCAGCGGATTTTTCAGCTCGTGCGCGACGTCGGCGGCGAATTTCTCGCTGGCGTCGATACGTCGCGACAAAGATCGGGTCATTTTCACGAAGGCTTCTGCCATCTGGCCAACCTCGTCGCGACGATCCTCGTGGTCCGGCAGGTTGTGACGCGCGTTGATGTTGTTGGAGACGATTTCCGCCATGTCGGAAAGTCGCCGCATCGGGCCCGCGACAGTGCGGGCCAGCAAAAGCGAGGTCGAAACGGTCGCCAACAGGGCAATCAAGGCCAGCGTCAGGATCGCGGAGCGCTCTTCGCTGAGGATCTCGTCGATCTCGCCCGGCCGGGTCGAAAGCAGCAGCACGCCATGCACCGATTTCAAACGCTGGATCGGCACCGCCATCGACACGATCTGCTCACCCTTCGCCGACAGCAGCAGCATCGGGGTCGTCGAGCCGGAGGCAATGGCCATGCGGACTTCCGGGTAAGCCGTGCCGGGACTGGTGCCGATCTCGCGGTAGACCGGCAGTTCCTGATCGATCGTCCAATCGACCAGTCGCGTCCAGAAGTTCTTGGTTTTGACCCACCCCTTCTCGTCGGGCGGTACGTTGTCACGATTGATGTTGCCGCGAGTGAGCAGCGTTGCCGTATCGACGATCAGCGTCCCGTCGCGGGCATAGATGCGGGCGCGCGTGTTGGTCGGCTGAATGAGACGGCGCAGGATCGGTGTCACGCGCTCCGGCCGGATCGACAACTCGAGCGCAGCAAAGCCGTCATCGCGGAAGGGGATGCGGGCGCCGGCGGCATCGGGCAGCTTGTCGGGCTCGAGGGTCAGCCGCTCGGTTTCCACCGTGGCGTTGGCGGCGATCGCGGCAGCGATGATTTCGCCTTGGACGCGCAGCGATTCGCGTTTGGCGTCGATCAGCCAGCCGCGATGCTGGCCGAGATAGAGGATGCCGCCGAGCAGGATGGCAAGGCCGACGAGGTTCGAAACCAGAATGCGCCGCGCCAGCGATGCCGAAACGAGGCGCACGAGGGGTTGGCGGCGCCACCAGCGGCGCACCGTGTCACCGAGCGCTTCGCGCACCCGCGGCGACGTCATGCGGCTATGGAACGAGCCGAGCACTTCCCTGCCCGCCGCGGATGCCGTGGTTACCGCGGCACCGTCGCTGCTGAGGCTCGATGGCTCGTTGCCCATCGCCAAGGTGCTCTCCATGTCCTCCGGCGCGTCCACGGCTCCCGGCCGCGGCGCCGCGAAGCCTTGTCGCGTCGCGCGGGACAATCGATCGCCGTCCGGCATGCGATGCGACGAACGGCGCCGCTCAGGCTTCCTTGAAGCGATAGCCGACGCCGTAGAGCGTCTCGATGACGTCGAAGTCGTCGTCGACGACTTTGAACTTCTTGCGCAGCCGTTTGATGTGGCTGTCGATGGTCCGGTCGTCGACGTAGACCTGATCGTCGTAGGCGGCATCCATCAGTGCATCGCGCGTCTTGACCACGCCGGGGCGCTGCGCCAGCGCCTGCAGGATGAGGAACTCCGTGACGGTCAGCGTCACCGCGCGGTTGTCCCAGTGGCAGGTGTGGCGCTCGGGATCGAGTTTCAGCTTGCCGCGCTCGAGCACGCGGGCAGCTTCCGTCACGGTCGGCGTACCGTCCTTCGGCGCGAGCCGGCGGAGAATGGCGCGCACGCGCTCGATGACGAGACGCTGCGAGAACGGCTTGGCGATGTAATCGTCGGCGCCCATCTTGAGGCCGAACAATTCGTCGATCTCCTCGTCCTTGGAGGTGAGGAAGATCACCGGCATGTCGGACTGCTGACGGATGCGGCGCAGCAATTCCATGCCGTCCATGCGGGGCATCTTGATGTCGAAAATGCCGAGATCCGCCGGTTCTTCGGTC
>JBKBNR010000291.1:0-2918 GCA_046295315.1 Hyphomicrobiaceae bacterium | reverse complement strand
TGGCGATCGCATGACGGTCGACAACGCCTTCGGCTTCGCGCTTCAGGCCGGTTTCGACATGGAGATCGGCGGTGGCTGGTCCTTGAACGCCGATGTCAAGAAGACGTTCCTCGACACGACGGTTACGCTCGTGACAGGTGGCAACACCATTGAAATCGACCACGAGCTCGATCCGTGGATCTTCTCGGTCGGCGTCGGCTACCGCTTCAATCTGTTCGGCCCGCGCTACGTCGAGCCGCTGAAGTAAGTCTCTCGTCTCGCTCCAGGCTAGCACTCGGCCCGGATCGCGAGATCCGGGCCGCTTTTCGTACCGTCGGTCGCGACGACGGCCGACGACACGTCACGCTCCGTTCGACGCCGCCGCCACAGGCCGTCGCGCCAGAGGTCGCCTCACGCCACCTGGTCCATGCGCTCCAGCTCGTCGATCATGCCCTCCAGGACCTTGAGCCCCTTGTTCCAGAACTCGGGGTCGCGCGCGTCCAGACCGAACGGCGCCAGCAGTTCCGAGTGATGCTTCGACCCGCCGGCCTTCAGCATGTCGAAATATTTTTCGACGAAGCCCGGATGGCTCTCGCGATAGAGCCCGTAAAGCGAGTTCACGAGGCAATCGCCGAACGCATACGCGTAGACGTAGAACGGCGAATGGATGAAGTGCGGGATGTACGTCCAGAAAACCTCGTAGCCAGGCTTCAGGTCGATCGCGGGACCTAAGCTCTCGCGCTGCACGTCGAGCCAGATTTCGCCGAGGCGGTCGGATGTCAGTTCGCCAGCTCGACGCTCCTCGTGCACGCGCCGCTCGAACGAATAGAACGCGATCTGGCGCACGACCGTGTTGATCATGTCCTCGACCTTGCCGGCGAGCATGGCCTTCTTCTCGCGCTGGTCCTTGGCTTGCGACAACAACTTCTGGAACGTCAGCATCTCGCCGAACACGCTCGCGGTTTCAGCCAGCGTCAGCGGCGTCGGCGCCAGCAGCGGGCCTTGGCGAGCGGCCAGCACCTGATGCACGCCGTGGCCGAGTTCGTGCGCCAGCGTCATCACATCACGCGGCTTGCCGAGGTAGTTCATCATCACATACGGATGCACCGAGGGCACGGTGGACGCCGAGAACGCTCCCGGCGCCTTGCCGGGGCGCACCGGCGCGTCGATCCAGCGCTTATCGAAGAACGGCTTCGCGATCGACGCCATTTCCGGCGCGAACCCGGCATAAGCGGAAAGCACCGTCTCTTGCGCCTCGGCCCAACTGATCGTGCGGTCGGGCTTCTCGGGCAGCGGCGCGTTGCGATCCCAATGCGACAGTCGCTCCATACCAAGCCACTTCGCCTTCATCGCATAATAGCGATGCGACAGCTTCGGATAAGCGGCGCGCACCGAGGAAACGAGCGCATCGACCACGGGGGCTTCGACGCGGTTCGCCAGGTGGCGGCTGTCGGCGACGTCGTTGAAGCCGCGCCAGCGGTCGGAAATCTCCTTGTCCTTGGCGAGCGTGTTGGTGATCAGCGTGAACAGCCGCACATTGTCGCCGAGTGTTTTCGCAATGGCTTCGGCGCCGGCGCGACGGCGCGGCTCGCGCGGGTCCGACATCAGGTTCAGCGTCGGCTCGAGCGACATCTGCTCTGCCTCGCCTTCGACAGTGAAGCGCAGGCCGCTCATGGTCTCGTTGAACAGCCGGTTCCACGAGCCGCGCGAGGTCTGACCCTTCTCGTGGAACAGTTGCTCGATCCTTTCTTCCAACTGATACGGCTTCTCTTTGCGCAGGTCGTCGAACCACGGCTTGTAATGCGCCAGGTCCTTGTGGGTCAGCGCCGCAGCGATCTTGGCGTCGTCGATCTGGTTCAATTCGAGTTCGAAGAACAGCAGGTCCGACGAGATGACGGTGAGCTTTTCAGAGACGTCGCCATAGAACTTGGCGCGCACAGGATCGGATTGGTTCGCGGCGTAGAGCAGACCGGCGTAGGAGCCGAGCTTGCCCATCAGGTCGGAGAGCGTTTCGTAGGCTTTCACCGCGCGGGCGAGTGCCTCGCCATTGCTGCCAGCGGCCACCAACTTGCCCGCCCACGCCTGCTTCAACGCCTTGGCATCCGCCGCCGCCCGTTCGAGATCGCGCTGCACCTCCGGCGCATCCGGCGCTGTGTAGAGATCGGAGAGATCCCACTCCGGCATCTGCCCGAGGTCGCGTGCTTCGGTAGCCAACGGCGCATTCATCGTGACGTCCTTCTGCATGATGCCATATCCGGTGGGTAGCCCCAGGGGGTGAGGCCGTCTCGCTATGCGTCAATTAGGTCGCAACCGGTCTCGGGACAAGGCCGGGAACGCCCCTTGTCGGCGAAACGCTTTGTCAACCAAGTTCCCGGGTTTGCGCGGTGCCTGGCGGCTTCGTCTTGCCGTTGACACGCGTTGACACCATGGTTTTACCGCGTTGAAATAGCAGAACGAGATTTGATTGAGCATGGATTTCCTGATCCCGACCACTGTTGTCGGTGGCATAGTTGGACTCGCCATTGGCACGTACATCCAATATCGCCGCCCGCCTCGCCTTCATCGACAGCTACCAGTGGCCAAAGGGCTTGATTCCCCGGCTTGAAGAGAAGCACCCGACCCTCTCCGGTCTCGGCATCGCTCGCATCGAACAAGCGCTGCGCCAGTACTTCCGCGCCTACGTCAAGGGCGGCAGGCGCTATGTATCAATGCCATCGCAGGCCGCCGACGATCTCTGGCACGAGTTCATCCTCTACACCAAAGCCTACGACGCCTTTTGCAGAAAGGCTTTCGGCCGCTTCCTGCATCACACGCCTGCCGTCGTGCTGACCAATGGTCGCAAGCGGACCAACGAGGGCCTCAGGCGGGTATGGTGGCAGTGCTGCAAGGAGGAAGGCATCGACCCGCGGTCGCCGAAGTCCTTGCCAGCGCTATTCGCG
>JBKBNR010000290.1:0-2936 GCA_046295315.1 Hyphomicrobiaceae bacterium | reverse complement strand
GCGACGGTCACTACAACCTGATCTCGGCACTGCATAAGAGCGTGCGCGGGTCCGATCCCGATGCGGCGCTGTATTGGCTCTGCCGCATGCTGGACGGCGGCGAGGACAGGCTTTTCATCGCCCGCCGCCTGGTGCGCATGGCCGTCGAAGACATCGGCCTCGCTGATCCGCAGGCGGTCGTCCAGGCTATCGCGGCCAAGGACACGTTCGATTTTCTGGGCAGCCCTGAAGGCGAGTTGGCGCTGGCGCAGGCGACGATCTACCTCGCCACGGCACCGAAATCGAACGGGGCATATGTGGCCTACAAAGCGGCGATGCGGGCGGCCAAGGAGCACGGTTCCCTGGCACCGCCGAAGATCATCCTCAACGCGCCGACCAAGCTGATGGAGGATGAAGGGTATGGCGACGGGTACGCCTACGATCACGACGCACCCGACGGGTTTTCCGGGCAGAACTACTTCCCCGACGAGATCAAGCGCCGCCCTCAGTATTATGATCCGCCCGAACGCGGCTTCGAGCGCGAGATCAGAAAGCGCCTCGCGTACTGGGACGGATTGCGCCGAAAGCGCGGTGGGTCGGCTTCGTCTGGAACCTGACACTGTTTTGCGCTTAGATCGTCGCTGAAACAACGCTCGAGGGTTACCACGATGATCGTGTTCAAGGATCTCTGGCGCGGGCACCCGATCAACGAGAGCGTGTCGGCGCCGTGCATTGCGCCCGCCGACCTCGTCAATCTTGAAGGCCGCCAGATCAAACGCGGGCAGCCGGTGTTCGCCAACCAGTGCGCCATTCGCATGGGAGCGTCGCTGAGGCGCGGCGGCGTGCTCGCAAGTCAACTGCCGGGCGTCACGCACTGCGGCGTGCATCCGCGCGAGCAGATGCACTTCATCAACGCCAACCAATTGGCCATCGCCCTTGCCCGCGCCAACCTGCCGGGCTTCGGTCCGCTGGAGAAGATCACCGGCACCGAGGCTCAGCACTTCTATCCCAAACTGTTCGGGCGCACGGGGGTCATCTACATCCAGGACTACTGGCGCCGATCCGGCGAGACGGGCCGGCCGACCGGCGACCACATCGACGTCTGGAACGGCTATCGCTCGAGCGCCAAGTGGCTGATGGAGTGGTTTTCCTGGCTCGGCTACTACTCGAACTATGCGCAAGCCGGTGAGATCTGGTTCTGGGAGGTGAAGTGATGCGGTACCTTGTCGCCATGATCGCCGCCGTCGCTTGCGCACTTCCTGCATCCCTGTTCCTCAGCACGCCGGTCGCTAACTGGGTCGTATCGCTGTTTTCGTTCGATAGCCCCGATACCGTCGGCGATTTGCACGCCTTCGCGTTCATGGCCAGCAATGTGGCGGCCCTCGCCGTCGGCTGGACAATCGGCTGGGCCATCGGCGGCCGCTTGGTGAACGAAACGACCGTCGAATAGCGCCTCCCCCTCGGCACATCACTGCGCATCGGTTCGCGGATGGTAATTTCCCGGCCCGGCATGTAACTGTTCGACTTCACGCTCCAGCACGGATGACGAACAGACCTATGAACATGCTCTTGCTCGTCGCGGCCGGCGGCGCCATCGGCGCCAGCGCCCGACACCTCGTCAACATCGGCATGGGCCGCCTGCTCGGCACGTCGTTCCCGTGGGGAACGCTGACAGTCAACATCGTCGGATCGCTGCTGATGGGCATCCTGATCGAGATGCTCGTCATGCGTTACGCGGGATCGCCGACGATGCGGGCGTTTCTCGGCACCGGGTTCCTCGGCGGCTTCACAACGTTCTCGGCCTTTTCACTCGACGTCTACGTGCTGGCGGAACGCGGTGATACGCTGACGGCGCTCGCGTATGTCGCGGGCTCGGTCGTCATTTCCGTCGCCGCTCTGTTTGCCGGCGTGGCGCTAGTGCGTGCGGTGCTGACATGAGCGCAACGAAACCTTCCGCACCCGTTGAAACCATCCGGGTCAAGCGCGACGAGGACGGTCTCAGGCTCGACCGCTGGTTCCGCGTCCATTTCCCCGAGGTCGGCTATACATACCTGCAGAAGTTGCTGCGTTCGGGGCAGGTGCGCGTCGACAGCAAGCGCGCGCAAGCCAACGACCGCCTGACCTCGGGCGCCGAAATCCGTGTGCCCGCCGTCGTGCGACAGCCCGCCAAGACGGCGCCATCGTTGAAAGCGCCGCTCGGCACCTCGAAGGCAGATCGCGATCTGGTGGAGCGCAACATCCTGTTCGAGGACGAGCACGTTCTTGTGCTGAACAAGCCGTTCGGCATCGCGGTGCAGGGCGGCACTGGCACGAAGCGCCACCTCGACGGCATTCTCGCCGGCATGGAGGACCGCTTCGGCGACCGCCCGCGCCTCGTGCATCGGCTGGACCGGGATACGACCGGCGTGCTGCTCGTCGCCAAGCATCGCGATGCTGCGGCGAAACTCGGCCGCATCTTCCAGACGCGCTCGGCGGGGAAAACCTATTGGGCGCTGGTCAAGGGCGTACCGAGGCCGCCGCAGGGGAAGATCGAAGCTGCGCTGGTGAAAGACAGCGGCCCCGATGGCGACCGCGTGCGCAAGGCCAAGCCCGGCGAGCAGCGGGAAGCCATGCACGCCACGACGCACTATTCGGTCATCGACCGTGTCGGCCAGAAGGCCGCCTGGGTGTCACTGAAGCCTGTCACGGGGCGTCAGCACCAGTTGCGCGCGCACATGGCGTCGATCGGCCACCCGATCGTCGGCGACAACAAGTACGAAGGCGACCAGGGCCTGCCCGCCGAGAACATGGACAACAAGCTGCACCTTCACGCTCGCCGGCTGATCATCCCGCACCCGATTGCCGGCCAGCCGAAGATCGACGTCACGGCGCCGCTGCCCGAGCACATGCGCCAGACATGGGAATTGCTCGGCCTCGATGCCGACAGGTTTGACGCGGATCGGGATTAGACGCGCACG
>JBKBNR010000289.1:0-2976 GCA_046295315.1 Hyphomicrobiaceae bacterium | reverse complement strand
TGCAGGACCGCGCGGTCCGCACATTTTCATTCGATGCCGACTTCCAGGTGGAGAGCTACCTGCGTCATCAGGGCTCGACCTTTGTCGATCGCTTCGACGCCAACAGCTACCTCTACATCACGCGCGCGATGGACTACTTCGATCTCGCCGCCGAGCATGGCGACGTGCTGGCCAATGCGTTCCGCAACACGGCAACGCGCTTCTGTGTCGTCTCCTTCACGTCCGACTGGCTTTACCCGACGCGCGAGAGCCGAGAGATCGTGTACGCGCTGAACGCGGTCGCGGCGAACGTGTCGTTCGTCGAGATCGAGAGCAACAAGGGCCACGATGCGTTCCTGCTCGAGGAGCCGGAGTTCTTCGCCACCGTGCAGGGTTTCATTGACGCGGCAGCACGTCATCGCGGCCTGACCGACGGGAGGCGCACATGAGCGCTACCTCTCAAACGGCAGCCATGGCACACGGTGCACAACATGCCGCGCCGACACTGCGCGCCGATCACCAGCTGATCGCCGAAATGGTGCGACCCGGCTCACGCGTGCTCGACGTCGGTTGCGGTGACGGCGCGCTGCTGCAATTGCTTGAGGATACCAAGGGTGTCGACGGGCGCGGCATCGAGCTGTCGCGCGAGCGCGTCAACGCCTGCGTGGCGCGCGGGCTCTCCGTGATCCAGGGGGACGCCGACCGCGATCTCGCCGACTATCCTGACGACGCCTTCGACTACGCGATCCTGAGCCTCACCATCCAGGCGACACGTCAGCCGAAGACCGTGCTCGAGAACCTGCTGCGCATCGGCCATCGCGCCATCGTCTCGTTCCCGAACTTCGGTCACTGGCGCATCCGCTCGCAGCTCATGTTCACCGGCCGTATGCCGATCACGCCGAACCTGCCCGAGCAGTGGTACGCGAGCCCGGATGGGCACCTCTGCACCATCAAGGATTTCGCCACGCTGGTCGGCCAGATCGACGCCGAGGTTGAGGACGCTTTCTCGTTCAACGCGCGCGGCCGGCGCATGGGCGTCAAAAGCTCGCTCGGCCTGCAGAACCTGTTCGGGGAAAAGGCCGTGTTCCTCCTGAAACGCCGCGGCAAAATGTGAAGTCGGGGCGCCTGGGCGACGCGCGCGAGGTGCCATTCGTTAATCATGGTTTACAAAGTGCTATCGCAACTTGGGTCGCGCGATTAATCTTGGCTCTAAGCTGCCAAACTCCCCACCCGTCTGGCGCGCCAAGGAGGCCAGTACCCATGCGTAACCCGAGATCGATCCTCGGCACGGCGGTCGCCGCCGCTGCCCTTTGTGGCGTCGCGGCGCTTCCTGCCGCCGCAGGCACCACCCGCATTGAGACGCGCCCATTCTACGGCGCCGTCGTCACCATCGAGGAAGGCGTGCGCGTGTTCCGCCCGTTGCCGAACACCGACCGCGTCATCATCAATCCGGGCGGGCAGACGCCGCTGTCGCTCGGCTTCAACGAGACGTATGTCAACGAGCGCAACTACAACTACAATTACAACTCGACCGAAGACGGTGGCGGTGGTGGTCGCGGGGTGCCCTACGGCGTCGGCGGCTACTATGGCCACGGCAACGGGCATCACGGCGGCCGCAACGGCGGTCAGCACTACGGTGGAGGTATGCCGGGTCGTGGCGTGCGCTGATTGCTGGCGTGGGCCGCGACCAAGAATGGGCTTCGTCGTCACAGTTTGAGAGCATCCAGTTCGCGCTTCGGATTGGGGCGCAGGCGCAAATGCACTTTTGGTCACACGCGATCGGGCTGTCTCGGCTTGAGGCGTGAGGCTGACATCGCTACGAGTTGGCGGGCGTGGTTGGGTGAACCCTGGCTGCGCCTTTGCCTTGTTTGCGACGACGCACCGGGCCATCCGACACATGCCGCGCTACCGAATCACCATCGAGTATGACGGCACGCCGTTCGTCGGCTGGCAGCGGCAGGCGGCCGGCGTGAGCGTGCAAGGCGCGATCGAGGATGCCATCCACGCCTTCTGCGGCGAGCGGGTGTCCCTCCGCGCGGCCGGGCGCACCGATGCGGGCGTGCACGCGACGGCGCAGGTGGCCCATTTCGATCTCGCCGGTGCGCGCGAGCCGTTCGTCATCCGTGCCGCGATCAACCAGCACCTGAAGCCGCGCCCGGCCGTGGTGCTGGATTGCGCCGAGACGGCGGCCGATTTCGATGCCCGATTCTCGGCGACCGCGCGCCACTACCTCTATCGCATCCTCAATCGTCGCGCGCCGCCGGCCCTCGACGCACACCGCGTCTGGTGGGTGGCGATCGACCTCGACGCGGGCGCCATGGCCAAGGGTGCGGCGCATCTCATCGGCCGCCACGACTTCACAACGTTTCGCGCCGCCCAATGCCAGGCGACCTCACCCTTGCGCACGCTCGACCGGCTCGACGTGACGCGTGATGGTGACGTGATCGAGATCCGTGCGTCGGCGCGCTCGTTCCTGCATCATCAGGTGCGGTCGATGGTCGGCAGCCTGAAATACGTCGGCGAGGGCAAGTGGCGCCCCGAGGACATGGCGCGTGCGCTGGCCGCCCGCGACCGTAAGGCGTGCGGCGTTGTGGCGCCTGCGAGCGGCCTCTACCTCATCGGCGTCGACTACGGTGCACGCAGCGCGGCGGGCGCCGGCGTGTTCGACATCGAAGTTGAAGACGGTTGAGAGCTGACTGTGAGATCGCGACATCGCGTCCGGCCCCGGCGACGGCCTTGCTTTCGAGCGGCGCGATGGTTCAATAGCCGTGTTGGCTGGCCAGCACACTGCTCGCAAACCGGACGCTCCATATGATAACGGGGACGCTCAAACAGGCCATACAGCAGCAGCGTCAGGAGTTGACGGCGAGGCTTGGCGCCAGCATGCGTAGACTCGCCGCCCGCTGCCGCGATGTGTTTGGCGACCGAGCCGCCGTCGAGGCGATACTCGCGGCAGAGCTCGCGGGCATGCCGCATTGCAAGCATCTCTTCGCGCTC
>JBKBNR010000288.1:0-2990 GCA_046295315.1 Hyphomicrobiaceae bacterium | reverse complement strand
ATGTCGGCGCCGTTCTCGATAAGCTGGCCAAGGACGGCGTGCTCATGCAGGTGGGCGACGAGTACCGGTTGCAAACGCGCGAGGGCAGCGAATGGGACCGCGAGTTCCGAAACCGCCAGACGAAGCTCAACAACGACGACGCAGCGGTTCAGTTCCAGCGCGATCAGCTCCTCTACTCCGAGACCGACAAGATCGTCCGTGCCGTCAAGCTGATCCAGGGCGCCGCGAAGGTACCGCGCCAGTTCCTGATCTCGCGCGACGCCACGCCGCCGGACACCGACGACGCCAGCATCCCGGTGTGGATCCAGGATGGCTGGTCGGCCAGCGAGAAGCAGATGGTCGATGCCGCGCGCGCCGCCGGCACGACGAGCCCGATCCTCTACGTTTTCATCCCACGCCAATCAGCCGAAGACCTTCGGCGCCTGATCGTCGAAGCCGCGGCCGCGCAACAGACCATCGACGCCAAAGGTAGCCCCACGGGGGACGAAGGCCGCGAGGCGCGCCAGAGCATGCAAAGCCGGTTAGCGAAGGCGGAGGAAGAGCGCGACCGGCTGGTGCGCGAGATCGTGGCCAACGCAAAGGTCTTCCAGGGTGGCGGCAACGAGGTCATCCGTCTGACGCTCGAAGAACGCATTCGCGACGGCGCCGCGGACTCGCTGGCACGTCTGTTTCCGCGCTTCAAGGAGGCGGACTCCGGCGCGTGGGAGGCCGTGATCAGGCGCGCGCGCGAGGGCGCGGATCAGCCCTTCCAGCCCGTCGGCCATGCCGATGCGACGGAAAGGCATCCGGTTTGCCAGCAGGTCATTGCCACCATTGGTGCCGGCAAGCTCGGCGGAGAAATCCGCAAGGCTCTGCGCGCATCGCCCTATGGCTGGCCGCAGGACGCGATCGACGCGGCGCTGATCGCATTGCACCGGTCGCAACACATCACGGCCACCTCCAACGGCGTGGCCATTGCACTCGGGCAGCTTGACCAGAACAAGATCGCCAAGGCCGAGTTCCGCGTCGAGCACGCCACGCTCTCGGTCCAGGACCGGCTGCTGCTGCGAAAACTGCTGACGCGGCTCGTTGCCTGCAAGAGCGGCGAAGAGAGCGCCAAGGCGCCGGAGTTCCTAACCGCGCTGATGAATCTCGCGCGAGCTGCCGGCGGCGACGCGCCGTTGCCGTTGCCGCCGGCCACGACGGACATCGAGGACATGCAGCGCCTGGTGGGCAACGAGCAGCTCGTTGCGATCAAGAACAAGGCCGCCGACCTCGAATCGCGCATCAAGACCTGGACGGCGGCGCGCGATCTGGCCGCCAAGCGCCTGCCCGCGTGGCAACTGCTCCTGCGACTGGCGCGCCATGCCGAGGGGCTGGAGAAGGCCAAGCCGTATCTCGAGAGTGTCGAAGCGATCCGCGCGCAGCGCCTGCTGCTGGAGCCAACGGATCCTGTCGCGCCGATTCGGGTGGCCCTTGCCGGCCTGCTGCGTGAGGCCGTCAACGGCGCGCACGCCGCTCATGCCGCCGCGTACCGCGAGGGGCTTGCCGCGCTGGCGGGCAACGAGAACTGGGCCCGGCTCGACCCGGCGCAGCCCGGCATCCTCGCTGCCGTCGGCCTGACGGCACCCGTGAAGCCCGACGTGTCCAGTGATGAGGCGCTTGGCCGGCACCTTGATGGTCGTCCGTTGGAGGTGGCCTTGGCGGAGCGCGACGCGATTCCGGGGCGGGTCCAGCAGGCCATCGAACGTGCCGCCAAGCTTCTCGAGCCGAGGGTGCAGACGATCTCAATAGAGCGAAGCACGTTGCACAACGAGCAGGAAGTCGACGCCTGGCTGGGTCGGCACAGGGAGAGGCTAGTCGCTGCCCTGAAGTTCGGGCCGGTGCTCATTCAATAGGAGTCTCGGAATGGCATTCCTGACATCACTACGTTTGGACGGACTCCTATCTTTCGCGCCAGGGTCAGAAGCGATTCCCCTCACGCCGCTGAACGTGCTCATCGGTCCGAACGGATCCGGCAAGTCCAACCTGATCGAAGCCATCGAGCTGTTACGGGCAACTCCTACGGCGTTCGCGTCGGCCATCCGCGACGGCGGCGGTGCACGGGAGTGGCTGTGGAAGGGCGATGGCAACGGCAACGCCACCATCGAAGCGCTGATCGCCGGCACAGCGCCCGTCCCGGACCTGAGGTACAGGCTTGCGTTCACGTCGACCGGACAGCGGACAGAAGTGACCGACGAGGTCATCGAAGAAGTGCGCAAACGCCGCCCCAACGCGCAGGACGTCTTCTTCTATTACAGGTTCCAGGCGGGTCGGCCGGCGATCAATGTCCGCGAAGTCGGAAAGAACGGGTGGACGGAGCGTCATCTTGAACGCCAGAGCCTTGTCCCCGACGAGTCGGTGCTGTCGCAACGCAAGGACCCAGACCTCTATCCCGAGTTGACCTGGGTCGGTCAGCAGTTCGGGCGCGTTCAAACCTTTCGCGAGTGGAGCTTCGGTCGGTACGCCGCGCTTCGTCAGCCGCAGCCAGCCGACCTGCCGACAAACGAACTTGCACCCGACTCCCGCAACCTCGGGTTAATCCTGAACCAGCTCGAACACAGTGACGTCGGGCCTGAACTGAACCGGCTGCTACAACGATTTCTTCCACGGTATCAGCGCTTCAGTACCTTGATCCAAGGCGGCACGGTCCAGTTCTTCCTTCACGAGAAGGGTCTGAAGGCCCCGGTTCCTGCCACGAGACTATCGGACGGGACGATTCGCTTTCTCGCCATGCTCGCGCTGCTGCTGGCGCCGTCGCCGCCCCCTCTGGTTTGCATCGAAGAGCCGGAACTCGGCCTCCACCCCGACGCGCTGATGCTTCTTGGGGAGGTACTGGTCGACGCCTCAGCCCGTACGCAACTGATCGTCACCACGCACTCGGACACGCTCGTCTCCGCCTTGACCGATCAGGCGGATTCGGTGCTCGTCTGCGAACACATCGGCCAGACTCAGGTGCGCCGGGTCGATTC
>JBKBNR010000287.1:0-3000 GCA_046295315.1 Hyphomicrobiaceae bacterium | reverse complement strand
TCGCCCGCCGAGCCCGCAACGACGCCGGTCGCGCTGTGGCCGCCGCCGCGCTCCGCCAGCAGACGCTCGAGCTTCGCCCGCTCGGCTTCGAGCCTGGACTTCGATGTCGCGAGATCGGTTCTCATGGTCGCCAAAGTAGCCCGCTGGCCTGGTCGAATAAAGTCTGGCTGTCGGCCAGCCCCGGCAATCAGGTCCGCGACAACGATCCGATCAGCAGAACCGCCACCATCACCAGTGCAATGCCCGACATCTGCGCCAGTGTCAGCGTTTCGCCGAGCATCGCAAAGGCCATCAGCGCCGTTACCGCCGGCACCAGATAGAACAGGCTGGTGACACGCGAAACGGCGCTGGCGCGGATGAGCAGAAGCAACAGTCCGATGGCGCCGATCGACAGCACCAACACCAGCCAGGCCATGGCGAGGAGGAATTCGAGGTTCCAATCGACCTGCATGGTCTCGAAGCCGAGCGCCAGCAGCAGAGAGACGCCGACCGCGCCGACATACTGCCAGAACGCCAGCGTCTTGAGGTCGCCGGTGTGGCCGCGCGCCTTCTGCCACAGCGTGCCGCAGGTGATGGCGACCAGTCCGGCCAGAGCCGCCACCACCGCCGCGACGTTGGATGTACCGGCCGCGGCGACGAGCCCCATCTTGGGGGCGACGACGAGGCCGACACCGGCAAGTCCGATGGCGAGGCCAGTCCAGTGCCGTGCGCCGATTTTCTCGCCGAGCAGCGGCCCTGCCAGGAAAGCCGTCAGCACCGGCTGCAGGCAGACGATCATGGCGACGGTGCCCGTCGGCATGCCGAAGCGCAGGGCCCACATCACACCGCCGATGTAGACCGCGTGGATCAGCGCGCCGGCGATCGCCGCGTCGCGGGCCGCCAGGCGAGACACCCGCGGCGAGAACGCTGCCATCGGTGCAAGGAGCAGAAGAACGAGACCGAAACGGATCGCCAGGACCGTGAACGGTTCGCCGTGCTCGCCGACGATCTTCGAGCCGATGAAGCCCGTCGACCAGAGCAGCACGAAGAAGAGCGGTGCGAGACGAAGCAGCATGATCACGAGGCTCGTGGACGATGATCGCCGGTATCGGAGGGAAATTGCGCGATATCGGGCGGGCCGAGCGCGGCGTCCGGACCGCCTCAGGTGGGGCCAATCGTCAAGTGCGCTCAACTGGCCCCTTCCAACTCGCTGCGATGCCTGCATAAGAGACGCCGAGCGATCCGTCGATGGCTAAACGGTGGGCATCAGGTCTGAAAAAATATCATGAACCGCTACAAGACATTCCTCGAAGCCGTCTACCGGACGTACGAGCACTCCGGCTTCGCCATGGCTGGCGCGGTGGCCTATGCCGCCGTCGTCTCGCTGTTTCCCTTCTGCATCTTCCTCGGCGCTCTCGCGGGTCTTTTCGGCGGCCGGGAACTGGCTCAGCACGCCATCGAAGGGCTCTTCCAGATCCTGCCGCCCGATGTCGCCCGCTCGCTCGCCCCGCAGGTCGACGCGCTGATGGGGCGCACCCGCATCGACTTGCTGACGGTCGGCGGCGGCATCGCGCTGTTCTTCGCGACCAGCGCGGTCGAAACGCTGCGCGCCGCGCTCAACGGTGCCTACCGCCAGTTCGAGACGCGGCCCTACATCGTCATGCTCGGCTTATCCATGCTGTTCGTGCTGGTCTCGGCGCTGTCGATGCTGGCGCTGACGTGGCTGGTGGTCGTCGGGCCGGGTCTTGCGGCGCGGTTCGAGCCGTCGTGGCTCAAGGATATGCTCGATTCGTCATATCTGACGGCGACGTTCCGCTACCTGCTCGGCGCAGCGGTGATGATCGTGCAATTGACGGTGCTGCACTGGTGGATCGCTGCCGGGCAGCGCCGCTTCGCCGATGTCTGGCCGGGCATTCTGCTGACAACGGTGTTGTGGCTTGCGGCAGCGGGCCTCTATTCGCAATATCTGAGCCTGTCGGACTATTCGCGCTTTTACGCCGGTCTGACACAGATCATGGTGGCGCTGATCTTCTTCCAGGTGACGGCGGTCATCGTCATCCTCGGCGCCGAACTCAACCGCGGCATCATCGAATTGAAGAAGCTCAGCCGCAACGGCGATCCGAACACCAACCATTGAGCAGCGGCGCGGGTGGGTGCCGGGCTCACACCACCTTGCCCGGGTTGAGGATGCCGTTCGGGTCGAGCGCGCGCTTGATCGCCAGCATCATGTCGATCTCGACGGCGCTTTTGACGTGGCGCAGCTCGTCGCGCTTCATGCGGCCGATGCCGTGCTCGGCCGAGATCGAGCCGCCCATCTCGACGACCAGCGCGTGCACGGCGGTGGCGATCTCCTCCCAGCGGGCAAGATACGCGCTTTTGTCCATGCCGACCGGCTGGGAGATGTTGTAATGCACGTTTCCGTCGCCGAAATGGCCGAACGGAACGGGGCGCGCGCCGGGGCACAGCTTCGCGATCAGCGCGTCGGCACGGCGGATGAATTCAGGCATGCGCGATATGGCGACGGACACGTCGTGCTTGATCGAGCCACCCTCGTGCTTCTGAGCGTCCGACATTTCTTCGCGCAGGCGCCAGAAGTCGCGCGCTTGGCTGATCGATTGGGCGATTGCCGCGTCGGTGACGATGCCGGCTTCGATGGCTTCACCGAGCAGCGCTTCGAGACGCTCGCCAGCAGCGCCGTCGGCTTCCCCGGACGACACCTCGATGAGCACCGACCACGGCGGGATTTCGGCAAACGGAGCGCGCACGCCCGGCACATGGCGGCAGCCGATCTCGACACCGGCGCGGCAGATGAATTCGAAGGCCGTGAGGCCGGCGCCGGCGGCCTTCTCGGCGCGCTTGAACAATTCCAGTACCGCGTCGAGATCGTCGAGGGCCGCAAACGCCGTCGCCTTCTCGGCGGGCTTGGCGAAGAGCTTCAGCGCCGCCGCCGTGATGATGCCAAGCGTGCCTTCGGAGCCGACGAAGAGATCGCGCAGGTCGTAGCCGGTGTTGTCCTTTTTC
>JBKBNR010000286.1:0-3009 GCA_046295315.1 Hyphomicrobiaceae bacterium | reverse complement strand
TCTCGGCGTCAGCTTGCCGCCCGCCGCGCGTCGGGCGCCAATCGGTTGCCCGACGCTCGTTAATCATCCACCTGAGCAAATCCTAGCGCGTCCGGCACCGGACGTAAACGTACGAATTCGTAGCGTTACGCATCCGCGACGATCCGGTGCTATGTTTCGCGCGCACTCGTCTCCGGCTCCCGTGCGTTATCGATCGCCACACCGCCGACACCGCCCGCAGCCGGCCGTCGCGAACACGGACATGGACCCGGCCACGGAGACGGAGACGGAAACGAGTAAGACCGCAGATACGAACGCGAATACGAATACGAACGCGCCTCCCGAAGTCATCAGGAACGACAACCTTGGCATCGCCAACTCCGCCTACGCCCGAAGTCGACACGCCGCGTGCGGACCGCTACCCCGATGCGGCCGGCGTGCAGACCTGGCTGCTCGTCACGACCGCCACCTTTGCCGGCCTGCTGCTGCTGTGGGTGCTGCTGGCGCTGTCGAACGACGGTGGGCTGGCGGGCATCGACGCCAGCCTGGTCGGCAACTACGTCGCCACCAGCCAGCGAGCCGTGGCCAAGGTCGGCGCCATCGAGAGTATCGCCCGCGACATCACCAGCCTCGGCTCGAATACATTCCTGATTTTCGTAACGGTCGTGGCGGCCGTCGTTCTGGTTCAACTCGATCGGATCGGCGCGGCGTCGTTCGTCTTGGCGACCGCGCTCACCGGCTGGATTTTCAACTCGATCGTGAAAGCATTCTTCGCGCGACTGCGCCCCGAGGCGATGTCGATCACGGTGACCACCGAGACATCGAGTTTCCCGAGCAGCCACGCCATGTTGGCGGCAATCGTGTTCCTCACCGTCGCCGTCGTGATCGCGCGCGAACTGGAGAGCCGCCCGGCGGCCGTCACGGTGCTGGTGACAGCCATCGTCCTGACCGTTTTCGTGGGGCTTACCCGGGTCTATCTGGCTGCGCACTGGCCGAGCGACGTGCTGACCGGCTGGGCGCTCGGCAGCGCCTGGGTGCTGGCGGCCATGCGTCTGACCGAGAGGCCCCGACCGCCTTCCTGACGTCCGCGCCGGCAGCACGACAGAGGCACTTGGTGACACCGCCTTTTCCCTGATAACGTCATATCTTACGGGGTCATCGTGCGGCGATTCGCAGACGAACCTCGGGACCGTGCAGGTGCGAGGCAGGGCGGCGCGAGCGGAAGTTGCGGGACAGGGCACCAGGAATGAGCAATCTCGCCACTCGCGAGAGCCTCGACGCCGGCGATCTGCTCGCCGGTTATGCGCGGGCGCCGGGCCGTCACGACGAACTCGTCGACGCCAACGGCGAGGTTCGTGCGCACTGGGCGAAATTTCTCGGCTCGCTCGCCGAACTGACACCCGACGAGGTCGCGGGCCGGGCCCGGCGGCTCGACAAACGGGTGCACCAGATCGGCATCGCCTACGACATCTTCGCCGACCCGAACACGCCCCGGCAACGCTGGACCGTCGATCTCGTGCCGCTCATCATCGGCGCCGCCGAATGGCGCTGGCTGGAGAGGGCGCTGACGCAGCGCGCACGGCTGTTCCAGGCCGTGCTGGCGGACATCTATGGGCCGCAGAACCTGCTTCGCGACGGCCACATTCCGCCATCGCTGGTGTTCTCTGATCCGGCCTACATCCGCGCCTGCCACGGCATTCCCCATCCTGGCGGTCACCTGCAATTCTACGCCGCTGACCTGGCCCGCAACTGCGACGGCACCTGGCGGGTGATCGACAGCCACACCGAAACGCCGGCGGGCGTCGGCTCGGCGCTGGCCAACCGCGTCGCCCACACCCACGTTGCCGGCGACATGTTCAAAGCCGCCAACGGCCGGCGCATCGCGTCGTTCTTCCAGGACATGCAGGCGAGCATCGCCGAACACTGCCAGCGCTCCAATCCGCGCATCGCGCTGCTCACCACCGGTCCGCATCACGAGGACTATTTCAGCCACGCCTATCTGGCGCGCTATCTCGGCTATCTTCTCGTCGAGGGCAACGATCTGCGCTCGATCGGCGACCGCATCTATCTGAAGACACTCGAAGGATTGAAAGAGATCGACGCGCTGGTGCGCTGTACCGAGGGCCATGCCTCCGATCCGCTGGAACTCGATCCGGCCGGCTTCGCCGGTCCGGTCGGCCTCGTCGAGGTCGTGCGCCAGTCGCCCGGCATCGTCGTCAACGCCATCGGCTCGGCAATCGTGCAGAACCGCGGCCTCGGGTCGTATCTGCCGGCACTGTCGCGCCATCTGCTGGGCGAAGACCTGCTGCTGCCCGATACGCCGCGCCGATGGCTGGGCCTCGGCGCTTCGGCGACGCAGTGCCTGTTCGAGGATGTCGGTGACATCGAAAAGATGGTCGTGCGCAAGGCGCAGGAGGGCATCGGTCGGCCGGGCCGCGCCGCCCTCGGCACGCACGTCGCCAGCCTCGAAGCCGCCGAACGCGCCACGGCGATGGCCGAGATCAACCTGATGCGCGATCATCTGGTCGCCGAGGCGCCGGCCTCGTTCGGCACCACGCCGTCGCTGTCGGCGGATGCGACACGCCTCGAGCCGGCGGCGTTCGCGTTGCGCCTGTTCGTGACGCGCACGACGGACGGCTTCGCATTGATGCCGGGCGGGCTCGCCATGTCCATCGACCCGAGCCGCGCTCTCGGCCTCAGTGCCCCGGAAGGTCGCACGCGCGACGTCTGGGTGACGGCCGACCGCGACGTGCCGGCGCACACGAGCCTGTGGCGGCCAACGGTGGAACAAGCACAGGTCGAACGCTCGCAGCGCGTCACCCAGAGCCGCGCCGCCGATGATCTCTATTGGCTCGGCCGCTATGCCGAACGCGCCGACTGGACCATGCGGGTGCTGCGCAGCGCCCTGCAACGCCAGCAGGAAGACGGGCTGCCCGTCGAGGGCCAGGCGGCGGCACGCCGCTGCCTGGAAGTGCTGCTGTCCGACAAGCCGCTGGCCGTTCCGCCTCGCCGAGACCTCGCCGACAATGC
>JBKBNR010000285.1:0-3035 GCA_046295315.1 Hyphomicrobiaceae bacterium | reverse complement strand
ACTGGCGCAGTCCTCGATGACGCGATGTGCATCGTCGAGGCTGGTCGCCGAGAGGCTCGGATGCCATAGCAGCTCGATGCCTTCCGCAGACAATACCTCGAATAGCGGCCCTGCCTCATAACCAAGCCAGGAAAGCGTGCAACCGCCACAGCCACCGGATTGGAGCCAGAGCAGATTCATGAGCCGATTCCGAGACGATCCAGTTTCATGCGTAGTCCGACGCGCGTGAGACCCAGCTCATCGGCAACGCGTGACTTGTTGCCGCGATGTCGCCGCAGCGCATCGCGTAACAGTTCGGCCTCGTAAGCCGCGAGTCGATCTTTGAGCGTGCCTTCACCCGGCTTGGATTCGGCGGTGAGGGTTGCAGGAGCGATACGAGACCGCAAACGGGGCGAAAGTGCTTCCGGGCCGACTGTTTCGCCCTCGGCGAGCGCCAGCGCACGCTGGATTTCGTTGTGCAGTTCTCGCACATTGCCTGGCCAATGGTAGCGGCAGAGCACGTCCAGGGCGGCCGGAGAAAAACGCCGTCCTCGCAGAGCCGACTTTTGCAGCAATGCAGCGACGAGGTGTGGGATGTCCTGTGGCCGCTCGCGCAGCGGTGGTATGCTCAGAGTCATGCCGGCGATGCGGTAATAGAGATCCTCGCGGAAGCGGCCGTTGGCGACCTCGGTTTCGAGATCGCGGTGGGTCGCGGCAATGATGCGCACATTGACCTTCACCGGGCGTGGAGAGCCGACGGGGCGTACCTCGCCCTCTTGCAACGCACGCAGCAGCTTCACCTGCATCAGCGGCGAAGTGTCGCCGATCTCGTCGAGAAACAGCGTGCCTCCGTCGGCCTGTTGAAACAGCCCGACGCGATCCTCATGGGCACCGGTGAAAGCGCCTTTCTTATGGCCGAACAGCTCAGCCTCCAATAAGGTGTCGGGAAGCGCACCACAGTTCTCGACGACGAAGGCACCGTCGGCACGGGGGCTCTCGTAATGGATGGCACGAGCCAGCAACTCCTTGCCGGTACCCGATTCACCAGTGATCAGCACCGGCAGGTCATGGCTGGCAATCTTCGCCGCCAGCGCGCAAACCGCATTCAACGGGCTGTCGGGGGCACGTGTCAGCGCCCCAAAGCTATGACGAGCGCGTGCCGCCTGTCGCAGACGATCGACGCGTGTGGCAAGCACCGTGGGGCTATCGCGCAACTCCAGCGAGAGGCGCTGGTTTTCCTGTTGCAGCCGCCACAATTGCGCAGCACCCTTGAGGGTCAGTAGCAACTGGTCGGGATGCCAGGGTTTGAGCAGGTATTGCCAGATACCGGCCTCATTTACGCCGGCAATGATGTCCTCGGCTTCGGTATAACCGGAAAGGATCAGGCGCACCGTATCCGGCCAACGCTCGCGCACCCGCTTCAAAAACGCCACGCCCGAGCTGTCCGGCATGCGCTGATCGGACAGGACGATCTGAACGAACTCGCGTTCCATGATCGCCTCGGCCTCGCCGGCAGAACCGGCGACAAAGACCTCGAACTCCTCTTCCAGTGTGCGTCGCAACATTTCCAGCGAACGCGGTTCGTCATCGACGCACAAAACGGCTACTGGCGCGAGCGGTGGCGGCGTCATATGGATTGCCTTGTCTCGCGATGCCGTGCCAGATGGCGCGGTGTCCAGGAATGCGGCGACTTGGCGACGAAATGCCAGCGCGCCACATGGTAGCTCGGATCGAAGCCATAGAAATTGCGACGCATCTGCGTGAGCTCCTCGGCGCGGTAAGCCGCGAGCGGCTTTTCCTGCTCGTCGCGCAAGCGGCGTTCGCGCTTGGCGGCGATGGCCATCTCATGGCCCGTCGCTAGCTCGGCCGCACGACGGGCGACGTCGACGCGAAAACTCGGCGTTGGCAGGACGGCATCATAAAAACCGCAGCGCACCGCTTCCGTCGCCAACATCGGCAGGCGGTGGTGCATGATCGCCGCCACCCCTTCTCGTCCGACGCGCGGCGGAAGCAAATAGGTCCAGAACTCCGAGCCGTAGAGGTTGCCCATGTTCTTGTAGTGCGGATTGAGCACGACTCCGTCCCTTGCCCAGACCTGGTCGCAGGCGCGCGCGAGGAAGCAGCCGCCGGCGCCGGCATTGCCGGCAAGCGCGGCGACGGTGAGATGCGTCTCGCAGCGGAGGATCGCCTCGGCCAGATCATCGATGGCCACGATGTTCGCCCAGGATTCGTCGGCAGGGCTCCTGGCGTGCTCGATCAGGTTGAGATGGATGCCATTCGACCAGAAGTCGCGCCCCCCCAGCAGCACGATGATCTTGGTCGGTCTTTGCGTCGCCCACAGGAACGCCTCGCGCAAGCGCTGGCACTGCCTGGTACCCATCGCGCCATTGTAGAAGTCGAAGTGGAGAAAACCGACGGCGTCGGCCTCCTCATAACGAATGTCCTGCCAGGTCGCGTAATCGGCCGACCACCACGTATCGAGCCGTGCTTCGGGAACCTGCGCACACTCGGCAGCGAAAGCCACCGTTGCCGGTAGCTTGAATCCCTGGGGACGCTTGACATGTCCGATCCAGACTGCACCGTCGGCCGTGGCGCGGCAGATCGCCGTCTCGCGCCGTGCGATCACTTCGCCCGCCGTCCCACGCAAGCGTCCCTCCGGCCAGGCGTCAAAGAGATGGCAGGGCTCGCCGAACAGCTCGTCGGCCACACCGGGAAAGCCATCGGCCGCATCGATCTTGGCGAGAATCGTTGCCGTTGCGTCCCTCCGCCAGTCGATCGCGCGGTCGGCCTGGCGCATCGGCGGGCGCAAGCTGCCGCGCACATCGGGGTACTCGGCCAGTGGCACGGGGGCTTCTCCTCGGTCGAGCTTCGCCAGCGCGGCCAAAACCGCCTTCACTGCTGCCTCGGTCACCTCCTGCCGATAGAGGCTGGCTTTGCGGCCGCGGCGCATCGGGAACGTCGCCGTCGCCCAAACCGGCCCGGCGTCCATCTCGGCTTCCGCCTGGAGCACGGTCACCCCCCATTCCGTCTCGCCATTCTGGATCGCCCAGTCGAGC
>JBKBNR010000284.1:0-3058 GCA_046295315.1 Hyphomicrobiaceae bacterium | reverse complement strand
CGCTCGACCTCTGCGAACAGCCGGGCGAGGTTTCGGGCTACGACGGGCGCATCGTCGATTACCTGCGCCGCGAGGGCATCAAGGCGACGCTGTTCATCGGCGGAAAATGGCTGGTGAGCCACGAGCCGCGCACCCGCCAGTTGATGAGCGATCCCCTGTTCGAGATCGCCAATCATGCCGCCGGCCACCGCAACCTGCGCCTGTTGACGGGGGCGCGGCTGAGTGAGGAGATCGCGGCACCGCAGCGGGCCTATGAAGCGATCCGCGAGCGCTTGGCCGCCGAGCGATGCCTCGCCGCGGCACCAGCGGCCATCGAGCGCATCCCGAAGCGCATGGCGCTGTTCCGCTTCCCCTACGGCGCTTGCAACCAAGCCTCCCTCGATGCTGTCAACGACGCCGGACTTCTCGCCATCCAGTGGAGCCTGTCGACCGGCGATCCGTGGCCGGGCCAATCCGCCAAGGCGATTGCGCGTGCCGTCCTGCAGGGTGTGAAGCCCGGTGCCATCGTCATCGGCCACGCCAACGGCCGCGGCTATCACATGGCTGAGGCCTTACCTCTGTTCATTCCGCAACTGAAGGCGCAGGGCTATCGCTTCGTTACGGTGTCGGAACTGCTGGCCGCGGGAACGCCCGAGGTGGTCCCCACCTGCTACAATGCGCGCCCCGGAGACACCGACCGTTACGACAACCTGCTGGCGGCGCTCGGTCGCAAGGGTTCGGGGAAGTCTGCGGCGGGAAGCACGTCCCCGGCGTCAAGCTGGGCCCCGGTCGTGAAGCCACAGACACCGCGCAAGACTGGGGCGCGCACATGACGGCACCTCGCGGCAGGCGCACCACGATCGCCGTGTTGCCGGTGCAAGCGGGCCAAGAGGTGAGCCTGGAGGAGGTCAGCGGCCCCCTCGACACGACGATCGCGAGCAGCCTCGCCATGGAACTCGCCGACATCGACCCTTGGCATCGCTATGGCTTCGACGCCGGACGGCTCGAGCGCTTTCTCAGCCAGCCGTTCGCCGATGCCCAGCGCCTGCTTCTGGTGGCGGCAGAGGAAAGGATCGCGGGCATCGCTGTCGTGCGGCTCAATTGGCTGGCGGGCAGCTATCTCAATTTTCTCGCGATCCTGCCCGCTCACCAGGGATCCGGCATCGGCGGCGCGTTCCTCGACTGGATGGCTGGCGCGGGGCGCGAACGCGGCGAGCGCAACCAGTTCGTCGCCGCAACGGCGTTCAACACGCGGGCGCTGCGGCTTTACGATCGTCATGGTTTCGAACAGGTCGCGATGCTGCCCGGCCTGATCGGCGACGCCGAAACGGAAATCCTGCTGCGGCGCCGCCTGCGCTGATCACACCTCGAGGACGATGCGGCCGCGCACCTTGCCGGCGACGATCTCCGGTGCCAGCGCCTGCACATCCGCCAGTGGCCGCGTGACGGTCAATTCCGCCAGCTTGCCGGCATCGAGATCGACGGCGAGCCGCCGCCAGGCTGCCTCGCGCCGCGGTCTGGGAGCCATGACGCTGTCGATGCCCGCAAGTGTGATGCCGCGCAGGATGAACGGCGCCACCGATGCTGGAAGGTCCATGCCCTGCGCGAGTCCGCACGCGGCGACACACCCGCCATAGCTGGTTGTCGATATGGCGTTGGCGAGTGTGTTGGATCCGGCGACGTCGACGACGCCCGCCCAGCGCTCCTTACCGAGCGGCCGCGGGGTGCCGGAGAGCTCGGAACGGTCGATGACCTCGGCGGCGCCGAGACCCTTCAGGAATTGCGTTTCCTCCGGCCGCCCGGTCGAGCCGACGACCCGGTAGCCGAGTTTAGACAGCACCGCGACCGCTACCGAACCGACACCACCAGCGGCGCCCGTCACCAACACCGGGCCACCCGATGGCACGACGCCGTGCTGCTCCAGCGCCAACACGCACAGCATGGCGGTGTACCCGGCCGTGCCGATGGCCATGGCCTGAGCGGAGGTGAAGGCGTCCGGCAGCTTGACCAACCAGTCGCCCTTGACCCGTGCGCGCTCGGCGTAGCCGCCATGATGCGTCTCACCGACGCCCCAGCCGTTCAGCACGACGCGTTCGCCGGGCGCGAAGTCGGCATGCTGCGACACAACGACCTCGCCCGCGAAATCGATGCCGGGAATCAACGGCCAGCGGCGGATGATCGGCGCTTTCAGCGTCAGCGCCAAACCGTCCTTGTAGTTGATCGTCGTATGGGTGACGCGCACCGTGACGTCGCCGTCCATCAGGTCCGCGTCGTCGAGGTCCGTCCAAGCAAAGCCCGGACCACTTTCGGTTTTGGACGCGAGAAGGGCTCTGAAGCGGCTCATGCTCGTTCTCCTGTTGGCGCCGGCACGCGATGCGCGTATGCGGCTTGGAAACGAGATAACGCGACGCGCGGCGCAGTGTCGAATGACAACTGCCCAAGAGGTCGAGGTGCCCGGAGCCGTTTGGCTTCGCGACTTGGTTGCAATGCAGCAATCGCCACACCGCGCGCAACATCATCAGGAGAAAGTAGAAATCACAAGATCAGAAATGGAACACACGAAAATTACGATAGAATCGGATTCATCAAAGACGTTCTATAGTCTTACCTGCACGCTACCACTCAATCTTATTGCCAGCTGACTAGAACGACTTTTGGCGACGAGCGCTAAGCCGGCATTCGCACTCGAAACATCGCGCTTAACGAATATATGCCGCAACGCAGCGACGTTTTTCCTTGTCCACAACCTTTGACCGCATCTATCATCCAACAGTCGAGAGGCGCACCCCCCGGCCTGACGACGACAACCGGCGCGTGTCAGCCGAGCAATCGGCGACTGACATCGCCCACCACCCGACCCCAGGTTCTGCGGGCGTTAGAGCCACAAGAGATCGGAGGCGAAAATGGAACTCAGAAGGCGTTTGAATCTCATCGCTGCGATGATGTCGTTCCTGTTCGTCGCTGCCATCGTGATGGGCATGGTCTGACCGTGCGTTGCCCGACCGTGCATGGTCTGGCTGGGCACGGTCCGGCCGGCGGCGGTGGCCACCGGGGAGCGCCCCACGGCAGGCGCATCGGC
>JBKBNR010000283.1:0-3058 GCA_046295315.1 Hyphomicrobiaceae bacterium | reverse complement strand
CTTCCCGACCCTCGCTGCTGGCAACATCGCCGCGACGAAAGCCGCCGTCGAGCGCTACGAAGCGATCGTGAAGGCTGGCGGTTGGCAGCCGCTCGGATCGACGGAGCTGCAGTCCGGTTCAAGTGGCCGGGCCGTGGCCGAGTTGCGCGAACGGCTCAGGATTTCCGGAGATCTCAAGGACGAGAGCTACTCTGCCGAGAGCTTCGACTACGGTCTCGAAAAGGCGGTGAAGCGCTTCCAGGCCGCCAACGGTCTGACCCCGACAGGCATCGTCGACAAGCGCACGCTCGCCGCGCTCAACGTGCCGGCGCAGAGCCGCCTCAAGCAGTTGAAGCAGGGCCTCGAGCGCCTGCGCCAGTTCGCCGGCAGTACACCCAAGGGCAAGTATGTGGTGGTCAACATTCCGGCGGCGCAGATCGAAGCGGTCGACGGCGGACAGGTGGTGTCGCGGCACGCCGGCGTCGTCGGCAAGACCGATCGCAAGACTCCGGTGCTGAAATCGGCGATCCACGAACTGAACTTCAATCCGGTCTGGCGCCTGCCGCCGACGGTGATCACCAAGGATCTGATCCCCAAGGGTCGGCAGATGGAGAAGGCTGGCAAGAACGTGCTGACCAAGTTCGGTATCGACGCTTACGACGCCAGCGGCAAGAAGCTCGACCCGGAGAAGATCAACTGGGCCGGCTCCATGCCGCACAGCCTCAGCTATCGCCAGCAGCCGGGCAAGGACAACCCGATGGGTTTCCTCAAGATCAACTTCCACAACGAGCACTCGGTCTACATGCACGATACGCCGTCCGAAAGCCTGTTCGGCCGCAACTTCCGCGCCGCCAGCTCCGGCTGCATCCGCGTGCAGAACATCGAGAGCCTCGCGGCCTGGTTGCTCGACGAGCAGGGCGTCTCGAAGGAGCAGATCGCGACGCTGAAAGAAACGCGCGAGCGCCGGGACGTGCGCTTGAAGCGGCCGATCCCGCTCTATTTCGTCTACATCACCGCCTGGGCCACGGAGGACGGCGTCATCCAGTTCCGGCGCGATCTCTACGGCAAGGACGGTGTGGGCGAGACCGCTTCCGCCTATTGACGCGGGGCTTGCGGGTATGCTCCGAGGTGCAAGGAGCGCGGCGGTGACGTCGTGGCGCGTTACCCGCCGTTTTCGGAGCCCCGCTATGCACGCGTCCTCGTTCAAAAAGGCCGAGCTTTTCGTTCGCCACTACGCCGCGGCCGGCAAGGGCAGCGGCGCGGGCGGTGCGGTGCGCGTGCTGGAAGTCGGCTCGAAGTCGTACCACGCGCACGACACGTTCAAGTCGCTGTTTCCGGCCCCGGCCTACGCCTACACCGGCCTCGACGTGGAAGCCGGGCCGAACGTCGATGTGGTGCCGGCCGACGGCTATATCTGGAGCGAGCTGGCCGACAACTCGTTCGATGTCTGCATCTCCGGCCAGACCTTCGAACACAACCCGTATTTCTGGGTGACGTTCAGCGAGATGGCGCGGGTGGTGCGTCCGGGCGGGCACGTCTTCGTCGTGGCGCCCGGCGGCGGTGCCGTCCACCGCTACCCCTACGACTGCTGGCGCTTCTATCCCGACTCCTGGCTGGCGCTCTGCCATCTGACCGGCATGACGCTGCTCGAAACGTACTTCGAGCCCGATTCGATGGCCGTCGAGGTTCAGGGCGGCAAGTGGCGCGACAGCGCCCTCATCGCGTCGAAGCCGGTGCTCGATGCCGCCGCTCAGGAGGCGATGCAACTCAGACTCAGGGCGCTGGTGGCGCCGTTCAAGTCCCTGCCGTTCGACCTCGGGCCGCCGGTCGCCGGCCTCGGACCGTGTTTCAGCGCCTACGAGGCGGAGATGGGCGGCGCCAAAGGTGGCGCGGTGAAAAAGCTGTCGCGGCGCCTGAAACTCGCCCGCTCCACCCCCATATTCGAACGCTGAGCGGCGTTCGTTCCCCGATCCGGGTTCGTCTTCAGACGAGGTGGGATTTAGACGAGGTGGGCAGACCTGGCTGCGCGCTGCTGCCGCGTCTTGACTTCGGTCAACACTCCATCGATCTCGGCATGCGAAGCAGTTGCATGGTCGCACCCGCTTGGCATTGCCGCCACGTTGTGCAACTTAGGGTGTCGAGTGGGTGAACTTTGGACTGCCAGCCGCCGCTGAAGTTAGGCGATCGCCTTTTGTTCGCGACAATCGGCTGCAAGCCTCGAAGGATAGAAGACGGATAGAAGGCGTTGCGTCCGGGCGCCCGCTCGTGATGCTATAAGCGCATCGGTTCAGGGAGTGAAAGGCTTTGACTGACTACGCCAACGTGCTGCGCGGCGCGCTCGACAATATCCGCGCTGAAGGCCGCTATCGAGTTTTCGCCGATTTGAAGCGTCAGCGCGGGTCGTTCCCGTCGGCCAAACACTTCACCCCTGCGGGCAGCCGGCCGATCACAGTCTGGTGCTCCAACGATTATCTCGGCATGGGCCAGCACCCGGACGTGCTGGCGGCCATGCACGAGGCGATCGACGCCGTCGGCGCCGGCTCGGGCGGTACGCGCAATATCTCGGGCACGACGCGCTATCACAATGAACTCGAGATCGAGATCGCCGACTTGCACGGCAAGGAGTCGGCGCTGCTGTTCACCTCGGCCTATGTGGCCAACGACGCCACGCTGTCGACCCTGCAGAAGCTGATCCCGGGGTTGGTGATCTTCTCGGACGAGAAGAACCACGCCTCGATGATCGAGGGTATCCGCCGTGGCGGCACCAAGCGTGAGATCTGGCGTCACAACGATGTCGCCGATCTGGAAGCGCGCCTGCAGAAATACGACGCCGCGACGCCGAAGCTGATCGCCTTCGAGAGCGTCTATTCGATGGATGGCCACATCGCCCCCATCGGCGCCATCTGCGATCTCGCCGAGAAGTACAACGCGCTCACCTATCTCGATGAAGTCCACGCTGTCGGCATGTACGGTCCGCGCGGCGGCGGAGTTGCCGAGCGCGATGGCGTGATGCATCGGGTCGACATCATCAACGGCACCTTGGCCAAGGGCTTCGGCGTCATGGGCGGCTACATCGCCG
>JBKBNR010000282.1:0-3128 GCA_046295315.1 Hyphomicrobiaceae bacterium | reverse complement strand
GTGACCTTGCGGTCGAAGGGCTCGCCCGTCCGGCCGTCATAGAGCGTCACCTGACCCGATCGATCGAGACCGGCGAGTTCCAGCATCTCCACGACTTCCGGCTCGCGCGCGCCATCGAAGACCGGTGTTGCGATCGGGACGCCATTGGTCAGATTGCCCGCCATTTCGACAAGCTGATCGTCGTCGAGCGACGCAACGGTCTCGTCGTCGCCATAAATGGTGCGAACGAGATCCTTCAGCTCCTTCAGCTTGTTCTCTCGGCGATAGGTTTCGAGAGCCGCCTCGATCTTCTTGCCAAGGCCCGCACAGGCCCAGCCGAGATGCGTCTCCAGAATCTGACCGACATTCATGCGGCTCGGCACGCCGAGCGGATTGAGCACGATGTCGACCGGCTGACCGTCATCGAGATACGGCATGTCTTCCATCGGCACGATACGGCTGATGACGCCCTTGTTGCCGTGACGGCCGGCCATCTTGTCGCCGGTCTGCAGCTTGCGCTTCACGGCCACGAACACCTTGACCATCTTCATCACGCCGGGCGGCAGCTCGTCGCCGCGCTGCAGCTTGTCGACCTTGTCGGCAAAGCGTGCTTCGAGACGCTGCTTGCTTTCGTCGTACTGCTTCTTGAGCGCCTCGACTTCGGCCTGCGCCTTCTCGTTCTTGAGCGCGATCTGCCACCACTGGCCACGGCTCAGATTGTCGAGATCGGCCTGCGTGACCTTCTGGTCTGCTTCCATGCCCTTGGGGCCCGAAGCGATCTGCTTGCCGAGCAGGATTTCTGAAAGACGGCCATAGATGTTGCGGTCGAGAATGCCGACTTCGTCGTCGCGGTCTTTTGCGAGACGCTCGATTTCCTCGCGCTCGATCGCCATGGCGCGCTCGTCCTTGTCGATGCCGTGGCGGTTGAACACGCGCACCTCGACGACCGTGCCGGTGACGCCCGGCGGCAGGCGCAGCGACGTGTCGCGCACGTCGGACGCCTTTTCGCCGAAGATGGCGCGCAGCAGCTTCTCTTCCGGCGTCATCGGGCTTTCGCCCTTCGGCGTGATCTTGCCGACGAGAATATCGCCGGGGTTCACTTCGGCGCCGATATAGACGATGCCCGCTTCGTCGAGATTCTTGAGAGCCTCTTCGCCGACATTCGGGATGTCGCGCGTGATTTCCTCAGGCCCGAGCTTCGTGTCGCGCGCCATCACCTCGAATTCCTCGATGTGGATGGAGGTGAACACGTCGTCGCGGACGATACGCTCGGAGATGAGGATCGAGTCCTCGAAGTTGTAGCCGTTCCAGGGCATGAACGCGACGAGCACGTTGCGGCCGAGCGCGAGATCGCCGAGTTCGGTCGAGGGACCGTCCGCGATGATGTCGCCCTTGCGCACCGCATCGCCCACACGCACCAGCGGACGCTGGTTGATGCAGGTGTTCTGGTTCGAACGCTGGAACTTGCGCAGGTTGTAGATGTCGACGCCCGACTTGGAGCTATCGACCTCTTCCGTCGCGCGAATGACGATGCGGGTCGCATCCACCTGATCGACGATGCCGGTACGGCGCGCGCCGATCGCGGCGCCCGAGTCGCGCGCCACAACCGACTCCATGCCGGTTCCGACCAGCGGCGCCTCGGAGCGGATGAGCGGCACGGCCTGACGCTGCATGTTCGAGCCCATGAGCGCGCGGTTCGCGTCGTCGTTCTCGAGGAACGGGATGAGCGCAGCAGCAACCGACACGATCTGCTTCGGCGACACGTCGACGAAATCGACCTGATCCGGCGGCACCATCTCGAAATCGCCGTCGACGCGGCAGTTCACGAGCTCGCCCTGGATCTCGCCCTTCTTGTTCACTTCCACATTCGCCTGGGCGATGCGGTAGCGGCTTTCTTCCATCGCCGAGAGATAGACGACCTCGTCGGTCATCTTCCCGCCCTTCACGCGCCGGTACGGGCTTTCGATGAAGCCGTACTTGTTGACGCGGGCAAAGGTCGCCAGCGAGTTGATGAGACCGATATTCGGGCCTTCCGGCGTTTCGATCGGGCAGATGCGGCCGTAATGCGTCGGATGCACGTCGCGGACCTCGAAGCCCGCGCGCTCGCGCGTCAGACCGCCCGGCCCAAGCGCCGAGAGGCGGCGCTTGTGCGTGATCTCGGAAAGCGGGTTCGTCTGGTCCATGAACTGCGAAAGCTGCGAGGAACCGAAGAACTCGCGAACCGCGGCTGCCGCCGGCTTCGCATTGATGAGATCATGCGGCATGACCGTGTCGATATCGACCGAGGACATGCGTTCCTTGATCGCACGTTCCATGCGCAGCAGGCCGACGCGATACTGATTTTCCATCAGCTCGCCGACCGAGCGCACGCGGCGGTTGCCGAGATTGTCGATGTCGTCGATCTCGCCCTTGCCGTCGCGCAGGCCGACCAGCGTCTTGATGACGGCGAGAATGTCTTCCTTGCGGAGCACACGCACCGTATCCGGGCAGTCGAGGTCCAGACGCATGTTCATCTTCACGCGGCCGACCGCCGAGAGGTCATAGCGTTCCGCATCGAAGAACAGGCTGGCGAAAAGGGCTTCCGCTGTGTCGGCCGTCGGCGGCTCACCGGGGCGCATCACGCGGTAGATGTCGATCAGCGCCTGCTCGCGGTTCGTGCACTTGTCGGCCGCAAGCGTGTTGCGGATGAAAGCGCCCGTGTTGACATGGTCGATGTCGAGCGTGGCGATCTCGTCATAGCCGGCCTCGAGAAGCGAGGTCAGCAGATCGGGCGTGATCTCGTCGCCGGCTTCGGCGAAGATTTCACCCGTCTCCATGTTGACGATTTCCTGCGCGAGATACCGGCCGAACAGATCCTCGTCCTGAACGAGAAGTTCCTTGAGGCCGTCCTCGGCGAGCTTCTTCGCAAGCCGCGGCGTGACCTTGCGGCCCGCCTCCACGACGACCTTGCCCGTCTTCGCGTCGATCAGGTCGCGCTCCGGCTTCGCGCCGCGATAGCGATCGGCGTCGAAAGGCACGCGCCAGCCCTGCTTCACCTTGGTGAAGGTCACGCTGTTGTAGAACGTCGAAAGAATTTCTTCCGAGTCGAGGCCGAGCGCATAGAGCAGCGTCGTCACCGGCAGCTTGCGGCGGCGGTCGATACGCACGAA
>JBKBNR010000281.1:0-3161 GCA_046295315.1 Hyphomicrobiaceae bacterium | reverse complement strand
TGGTGGCGGCGCCGTCGCTTCCTCGACAGGCGCGGCCGCCGGCAGCGGCATCGCTGCCTCGGCAACTTCGGTCGTCTTGTCGTCGGGGGGCGATTCTTCGTTATCGGTGTCGAGCTTGTGCTTCGCGAACGCCAGGTCGTTGTCATTGGGTGCGTAGGGCGTCTCCGGCAGCTCCGGCACGTCCTCGGCCCTGGCGGATTCCGGGTTGACCGGCGTCGCCGGCGCGGCGACCGTGTCCTCGGTCGTCGGTCCCAACGGGGCATCGTTCGCCGCAGGGGCCGAGGCAACGGCGAGCGGCGCCAGTTCGAGCGCGATCATGCCGCCGAAATCGTCGTCGGGCTCTTGCTCGGACGGGGACCTGAGAGCTGCGGCAACCACAGCCGCATGAAGGGCGAGGCCGAGCACGAGTGCCAGCAGCCAGCGCGCCGATCGTATGAAGCGGCTTTCGAATGCCTCGATCATGGTGCGTCGCCGGAGCTGCGGGCCGTGCCACCGCTGTTCACGGTGCCGAACGCGTCGCCGCCGCCGTCGAGCCCGACCAAACCAACCTTGAGGTAGCCGCCGCCACGCATCGCATTGAGGACATCGACCAGCGCGCCGTAAGGCACCGACTTGTCGGCGCGGAGGTAGATACGCGTGTCACGCTTCATCTGCGTCACCAGGTCGAGTTGCTGCACGAGAGCGTCACGACCGACGGGCGCTTCGCCGACGGAGATCGTCTGATCCGATTGCAACGTGACGAACACCGGCTTTTCCGGGCGCGGCTGCGGTTTCGCCACGGCAACGGGCAATTCTACTGGAACATCGACGGTCGAAAGCGGAGCGGCGACCATGAAAATGATCAGCAGCACCAGCATGACATCGATGAACGGTGTGATGTTGATCTCGTGTGTTTCGACGAGGTCGTCATCATCCTGGGAAAGCCGTCCTGCCATGGCACTACTCGGCGGCCTCGAATGGGTATGAGCGTGGCGTCCGACGGCGATCAAGATCGCGCGACGCATGGCGTTCGATCGCGGCGGCGGTATCGGCGAGCGCGGCTCTGTAGCCGGCGATCGAGCGCGCAAGCTGATTGTAGAAGATCACCGCAGGAATCGCGGCCACGAGGCCGATGGCTGTGGCGAGCAGGGCTTCCGCAATGCCGGGTGCAACCACCGCGAGGTTCGTCGTCTGCGCTTTGGAGATCCCGATGAAGCTGTTCATGATTCCCCAAACGGTGCCGAACAGTCCGATGAAAGGGGCAGTACCGCCGACCGTCGCCAGCAGCCCGGTTCCCGAGTTCATCACCCGCCCCGCCGCCGCTTCCAGTCGCGATAGCCGCGAGGCGATACGGGCCTTGATGCCCTCGGGCGGCATCGTGCCTTGATCGGACATCGCCAGCTCCACGGTCGCGGCGCGAACCATGGCGGCAACCGGGTCGGTGCGACCGGCGAGGCGCGCGTCGGCAGCGGCAAGCGTCGGCTGCTCTTCGATAATCGCCAACTCTCGCCGAACATGGCGGCGAGCAAGAGCGACCTGCAGTGTCTTGCCGATCCATGCGGTCCACACCAGCACCGATGCCAGCGCCAACGAGATCATCACCGCCTTCACAACCCAGTCCGCGGCGAGGAACATGCCCCAGGGTGAAAGATTGTGCGGTAGGGATTCTGCCGCTCGACCACCCGGCGGCGCCGACGAAGCCGCCTGAGCCGCCGCCGCCGCAGCAGCAGCAGCACGCTCACTGTCACCGAGTGTCGACGCTTGGCTGTCGCGATCGCCGGGCGAGGCGGGTGGCGCCGGCTCCGGTGCCGCTTGGGGACCTTCGTCGTTGCGATCGGACGCTGCGGAGGCCGTCGGGCTTTGCGGCGCGACCGCCGTCGCGGCGGGAGGGGTGGCGGCAGCCCCGTCCTGGGCACTGGCTGCAAACGCACCGCAGGCCAGCGATACGATCGTCACGAGCACCGAACTCGACGTGCGCCGCCAATTCCACATGGTTTCGAGCATATCCCTTGTTCGCTAGTGTCGTGATCGCGAAATCCGTCTCGTTTTGCCGCACGCTCCGAACGAATTTCGCGATCTGAACGACACCAGAAGTACTAACAAACTCGTGTGATTCAGACCGAGAAGTCCGCCTCCCTGCCTGGCTGCAAAGTATGCAGCGGACTGCTCGGTCATCACACGAGTGTCGTGTTCGCGAAATCCGTCTCGTTCTGCCGCACGCTCCGAACGAATTTCGCGATCTGAACGACACTAGAAGTACTAACAAACTCGTGTGATTCAGACCGAGAAGTCCGCCTCCCTGCCTGGCTGCAAAGTATGCAGCGGCCGTCTCGGTCATCACACGAGGTCGGGTTGACCAGCCGGACATTGAGCGAGACCGGTAAAAACCGGTTCAGAGCTCAGCCCACGACCGGATCAGATTGTGGTAGACGCCGGCGAGGCGTACCGCGCACATGTCATCAGCGCCATCGCGTGCCGACAGATCTCGAATGCACTGGTCGAGGTCGAAGAGCATCGACCGATGCTGGTCGGACCGAACCATGCTCTGCAACCAGAAGAACGACGACACGCGCTCGCCGCGCGTCACCGGCGCGACCTTGTGCAGGCTCGTCGACGGATAAAGCACGAGATCGCCCGCATCGAGCTTGATCTCATGGGCGCCGTATTGGTCCTCGATGACCAATTCACCGCCGTCATACTCCTCGGGCTCCGTCAAGAATAGAGTGCACGAAAGGTCTGTGCGCAGGCGTAGCGCGGTACCGGGGATGGCGCGAATAGCGTTGTCGACGTGAACGCCGAACGACTCCCCGACGCCGTAGCGATTGAACATCGGCGGCAGAACCCGCAGCGGAAGAGCACTCGACATGAAGAGCTCGTTGGCGGCCAGCACGTCGACGATCCGGTCGCCCAAGTCGCGGGCGACGACAGACGCCACGGGCAGCTGTTTGTTGTTCTTGACGCTGGCGGCCTGGTGTCCCGCGGTCGCCAGACCGCTCTCCCATTCGGCAGCATCCAACCTGGCGCGGAACTCCGCCACCGTCGGCTTGCTCAACACCTCGGGAACGATCGTCAACATTGGCTACCTTGCATCGTCCTCACTCGCACGGTTCCGCTTGGCGCGGCCTCCCGTTGCGCCGCTGCTTGCATGACGCCCGGAGCATGCCGCATTCCCCGCTTGCATC
>JBKBNR010000280.1:0-3163 GCA_046295315.1 Hyphomicrobiaceae bacterium | reverse complement strand
GAAGCGCGCGCGGTCGATCATTACACCGGGAAAGCGTGGCTCGACATGGCGCTCCGCGCCGGCAACGTAAGTCACCATCGCCGCGATGTCCTGCCGCCGCGCCGTAACGATCTCGCCGACCTCCATGCCGACGAGCCGCGGCACGAACTCGGCGCACTGCACCGGCAGGCCAGCCGACGTTTTCCGGTCGATGCCGACGACGCGCGCTCCAGCCCGCGCCGCCTCTGCCGCCGCGCATGCACCCGCTGGGCCGAGGCCGATCACCAGCACGTCACATGTCTCGCGGAACGTCTGGCGGCGTGTCTCGCGGCATGTCTCGGGCGTGTCGGTCATGCCACCCTCACGTCGCGCACGGCGAAAATGGCCGCACGCCAGCCTCGGCATCGAGGCTGATCGAGCAGCACGCGTGCGCTTGGCTGACCTCGCGGCCGATGGCGTGCGCCACGGCCACCGCCCCGTCTGCCGGAAACGCGATGCCGTCGAGCCCGGCCATCACCGCATAAGCATCTGTGATGCGCTTGTGCATGCCGGGCGGCCGCGCGCAGCCGAGATTGATGGCGCGGTCGGGCAAGCGCAGGCGCGCCTCGAGAAAGATCCGGCCGACGTCGCTGGTCGACGGCGTCGCGAAGGTGCCGGGCCGAGCGTAGAACGGCATGACGACGACCAGCACCAGCGCGTGGATCGGATGGCGGGCACAGATGGCGAGCGCGTTGGCCTCACCCAGAATGCGCCCGTAGTGCAGGCCGACGACGATGTGCGGCACCACCTCCATGCGCGTCGCGGTGAGCGCTGCGAGTGTCGCTTCGAAATCGGCGACGGGGCGGTCGAGATGATAGACCTCGCGAACCGTCTCGTCGGCGCCGATCACGTCCATCATCGCCGTGTCGACACCGGCACTTTCCATAAGACGAGCTCGCGGCTCATCGAGCAGCGCGGAATGTATGGCGATGCGCAGATATGGAAAATCGCGCTTCAGCCGTTCGATGACCGGATAGTACTTCTCGTACTTGATTTCGTTGCGCCGGTTGGACCCGCCCGAAAGCAGGAACCCCTGCAGGTTCTGCAACAGCACGAGATCGCGCACCTTGGTGTCCAGCATCTCCGGCGTCGTGGCCGGGATCATCGGGTCCAGAATGCGCGACTGGCAGTGGTCGCAGTCGAGTGCACATGCGCCGCCGGTTACCGAAAAAGCCGGGAACGAGTTCTTCGAGCAGCCCTTGATCTCGCTCGACTGGAAATCCTTGAAGGTCGGCGTCGAGAAGCGGATCGGCGGCAGCCCCTGACCGCGAGCGCGCGCGGCCAGTTCGAACCGTGCCACCAGTTCCGCGTCGAGATCGGCATCGTCGAGAGCTTCGATGGCGCTGACCCGCTTCAGCCACGAATCCGCGACGCTCGTTTCGCGTCGGGCAGCCTCGCGCATTGCGGCGGTGTGATCCATGTCGGGCCCTCGGGCACGTTCTTCGCGTTGCCGGACTGTTGCCGCCGCCTCCCCGGCTGTCTTTGCGTCAGATCAGTTTTCTGTCGCGGAACGGGCGGAACCGCGGCGCGGAATGTAGCGCCGCACGACAGCGACGGTTGCCGGAAGAATGACCAATTGACCGACCAGCGACGCACTAAGGCACACCGCCGTGAGGATCCCGAACTGACGCAGCGACGGCAGGTCGGACAGCATCGTGACGCCGAGGCCCAGCGCCAGCACGATCGTCGTCAGCACGACGGCGGGGCCGATATGATGCACCGTGCGGATCAGCGCCTGGCGCGTATGCTCTGGCCCGCCCCCCGCACCTAGGCGCTCTTCTTCCAGGTGATAGCGGTTGAGGAAGTGGATCGTGGAATCGATAGCCAGCGCAAACGCCACCGTGATGGCGATGATCGACGCGAATTGAAGACCTTGGCCCGTGACATAGAGCAGCGCGCCGGTCGCGAAGATCGGGAACAGCGACGGCAGCACACTGGCAATTCCCGCGAGCAGCGAACGCAGCGCAATGCCGAGGAAGATAAAGATCACGAACATGTCGCCAACGAGCCCCCAGTTGAGCTCACCGATCAGCTTCGCCGAGTTGCGCGCCGCGATCGCCGGCAACCCCGTCACGGAGATCTCATAGCCCGCGTTGGCGGCGCGGACCGGCTCGAGCGCCCGGTCGATTTCCTCGATGACGGGCAGAATTTCGCTGGCGTCGACGTCCGGCATGCGCGCCGTCACCAGCACGGCACGCTGATCGGCATCGATGAACCGCCGCGTCAGATGTTCGGGCAACAAGCCGACGTAGGATTTCAACGTTTCGACGCGGGTGTCGCCGGCTTCCGCGAGCCAGCGACGCAAGCTGTCGAGCGACCAGACATTGCCGAGGCCGGCACGGCGCTGCATCACGTCATGGGCGTCGTGGATCGCCTTCAGCGTCGCATCGTCGTAGAGGCTGTGCTCGGGCCCCCACTGGATCATGACGTGAACAGGGTTCGCCCCCGTCAGCTTCTGGTCGAGTTGCGCAGTACCCGCCAGCGCCTGCTCCTTGTCTGGCACCTGATCGGCGAGGCGATACGACGGCACCAGTTGCACATAGCCGGCCCCCGTCGCGATCACCGCCGCCAGACCGAGCGTGGCGAACGTCGCCGGACGCGCCGAAACCGTCCTCACGATGGCTTCCGTCGCGCGTTGCAAGACGCCGACGCTGCCGTCTTCGGCGTCGATGTCGTCGATACTGCGCGACGCCGTTTCATGCCGGATCAGCAATGCGGCCAGCGTCGGCACGACGACGGCGACGGCGATGTAGGAAATGGCAACGGCCAGCAACGCCGCCGTGCCGAACGTCTTGATAAGGGCCGATTGCGCGAACGAGAACGACAGCAGCGCCAGGCTGGCGTTCATCGCCGTCAGCAGGCAGGCGGGCGCCACATCGAGGACGGCAGCGCGCGCCGCAGCCACCCGGTCGACGCCCGCGAGAATGGACCGCCGGACGGCGAACACCAGATGCATGGAATCGGAAAACCCCGAGACCAGGATCAGCGGCGTGATGACGTTGATGAAGAGGTTGAGGCGGAAATCCATCGCGCCGAGCACGCCGAGCGTCCACAGGATGGCGATCGCCGGGCCAGCGACCGCGATCAGCGTCAGCGACCAGCGGCGGAAGAACATGTAGGCAACCGCGATGCCGACGACGAAGCC
>JBKBNR010000279.1:0-3187 GCA_046295315.1 Hyphomicrobiaceae bacterium | reverse complement strand
TCCCCGCTGTCTTGCCAAAGAGGAAGAGCTCGGCCTCGGTCGGAGGGCGAACGCGGTCCGTCGGCAGCGCCAGCGCCTCGCCGCGCGTCGGCGAGACCAGGTGTGGCGTGACGATGATCACGAGCTCTGACTGCGCACGCTGGAAATCCGCGCTGCGGAAGAGCGCGCCAAGAACCGGAACGTCGCCGAGCCACGGCACCTGCCCGCTGGAGTCGTTGAAATCGTCCTGCAGCAGGCCGGCGATCGCGAAACTCTCGCCGTCGCGCATCTCGACGGTCGTTTCCGTCTCGCGACGCTTGAAGGCGTTGAGCGTGATCCCGGACGATTCCACCGTCGTCGTGGTGTCGATGCTCGAGACCGCGGCATTCAGCGATAGGTTGATGATGTCGCCGTCCACGACCCGCGGCGTGAAGGCGAGCTCGACCCCAAAAGGCTTGTATTCGACCGTGACGGAGTTGTTTTCGCCGCGCACCGGGATCGGGTATTCGCCACCTGCGAGGAACTTCGCCTCCTGCCCCGAAAGGGCCGTGAGGTTGGGTTCCGACAGGGTGCGGACGAGCCCCTTTGTCTCGAGCGCCTCGAGAAGCACGCCGAACTGGAAGCTGCCGACGGTGAAGCCGACAGCGCCCTGGCCGATCGCCGTCGAGTCGAGGACGAGGTTCGTCGATCCCGCCGCGCCGATGTTCGTGCCCGAGACGAGCGAACCGCCGCCCAGGCCGATCGACGTGCCGAGCTGGGAGGTCAGCCCGCGGACGGTCAGGCCGCCGTTGAGCTGCTTGGTCACCGACCGCTGCATCTCGGCGAAGCGGACCTTCAGCATCACCTGCTGGGTGCCGCCCACGACCATCAGGTTCGAAACCCGGTCCGGCGCGTAACGCTTGGCAAGGTCGAGTGCACGGTCAAGCTTGGCTGCGGACGAAACGACCCCGGAAAGCACGATGCCGTCATTTGCCGTCCTGACCTCGATCTTCTCGCCCGGAAGGATCTGCTGCAACCGTTCCTTGAACTCGGCCACGTCGAGCGAGACCTGCACATCGACATTGGTGATGAGCTTGCCGTCCGGGGCCAGAAGGGTCAGGGTCGTGCGTCCAGGCGCCTTGCCGAGGACATAGATCGACCGGTCCGAAAGCGTCGAGATGTCAGCGATGCCCGGGTTGGCGATCGAGAGCTCGGCGAAAGGCTGGTCGGATTCGACAACGACGGCCCGGTTCATCGGGACGGTCAGCGCGCTCGCCGCCGAGCCGTTGACGATCCGAAGGGTTTCTGCTCGGGCGGCCGGAACGGCGACGATACAGAGCGAAACGCCCAGCATGCACGCCGCAAGGGTACTTTTCATGCTCATGTGACCTGCCTCTCCGATCACGCCTCTGGGATGGGTCTTTGCGCCCGCTGAGCGGGTCTTTGTTGCCCATTCTCTTCCAAGAATGCTTTAGGCGGGCTTTTTTTGCAAGAATCAACTGGTTGCCACGGGGTTTTTATGTGGATAACCGGCAACACACGGGAATCCGTGGTGCAGGACGACGGCGCCGACCACTTGATCTAGTGATCGGCGCGGGTCAGGGATCGTCGGTTCGGGCCCGGCTCAGTTCGTGCAGGGGATCACGGTCTCGACGACTTCGCCACCCTTGTTGGTGCGGATCGTGCAAACCTTTTCCGGCTCGACCTCGGGTGCCGGAGCCTGTTCCACGATGCCGAGAAGCGTGTTGCGGTCGATCTCGATCGCGCTTGTCTTCTCCTGGTCGTTCGTGCCGACGAGGGAAAGCGTCAGCCGTCCGGTCTGTTGGGCGAGCGCGAGTGCCGCAACCTGTTGCGGCGTCGCCTCGACGGTGACGGTGCGCGCGATCATCGTCTCCTCGCTGCGGTCGGCATCCGCGCTCTGGTTGATCGCAATCAGTCGCACGGCGGAGTCGATCAGTTTCGTCACGTCCTGGCCGTTGACGGCACCCGACCAGTAGACATCGACCCGGTCTCCGGGACGGAGGAATCCGGACACACCGGAGGTGACGTCCACGTTGATCGCAAAAGCGCGCATCCCGGGGGAGAGATTGGCATTGATCCCCGCATCCACGCCGGGTTCGGTGATCTTGGCACGAAGGAGGGGCTCGAACGGCTCATAGCTTCTGAGGGTCGCGCGGGGGCGCGTCTCGCCTTCCCAGAAGACCGGCACGATGGCAGGGTCCCCGCCCTGAGGCGCCACGATCGCGTTGAAGACGCCGGCCGGTGTCTTGCCGTCCTGGACCTTGATCACTTCGAGATCTTCTCGTGTGAACCGGTCCCCGTACTTCATGGCCTTCTTGGCGACGACGACGTTCACGAGCTTGGGCGCGTTCGCCTGTTCGGCCGCGAGACGATCCCGTTCGGCCTGGGTCTGGGCGATGAAGCCCTGCGCCATGTAGACGGCGAAGCCTGCAAGCGCGACCCCCAGAACCAGAACCAGAGCAAATACCAGACGCATCGTCCATCCTTTCGTCGATCCGAGCGAAGGCCTGAATCCCACCGGATTCGGGCCCATGCCGGGTTATCGGAGAATATCCTGATCGAATACGGCGAAATGGAGGTCAAAGCACGCCGATCGGGAGGAATTTTGCCGACTTCGGAAACATTGGCGGATACGTGCCCGAAAACCAATCGGGCGCCGCAGTTGCGCGCGCCCGATTCTGTCACCGCCCGATTCTGTCACCCGGTCGCAGGGTATTCGGGATCAGAACGTCGTGTTGATCGACTGCGAGGAAAGCCAGGTTTCCGTCTTCTGGCCGATGCTTGTCATGTTGCCCTTGAGTCCGGCCATGGCCACAAGCACCAGGCTGACCACGCCCGCGGTCAGCACGACCCAGTCGACGGTGACCGCACCGTCTTCGCCGGCGAGAAACAGCTTGCTCCGCTTGAATACCGTCATCACACGCTCCGTTACCATCCGCGGTGCCGGGAAAACACGGCAGCCGACTGTCTCTCGCCCATTACCCTTGGTCGCAGTAAATGGGCGCAAGATGGCACGATTTGGGCGGTCGTCGTGCATTTTCGCGCAAGGTTGGCCGATCTCGGGAAACGATGGGTTTCGCGCTTTGAAACGCAAAACCGCGCCCGGAAGGGCGCGGCCTGCAGATTTCGCGGATCCGGGCGGGATCAGAAGGTCGAGTTGATCGACTGGCTCGAGAGGTAGGAATTGATCTTGGTGGTGAGCGAGCCG
>JBKBNR010000278.1:0-3266 GCA_046295315.1 Hyphomicrobiaceae bacterium | reverse complement strand
GTCACAGGGGCGGCGTGCATCGTTGTCTCCTCCTTTTTTCAACGGCCTGCTAGGCGGCTTTGGCGGTCGCGTCTATAGCCGCCAGCGCCATCATCAGTTGGTCCACTTGAGCCGAGCTGAATAGCCCGTCGGGTCCACGCGGCGTCACGTCCGTGAACGGCGATTCGTACAGCAATGCCGCGCTCATCGCGCCGTGTTCCGTCAGGTGATTCACGATCAGATCGACGAACTCGATCTGATTCGCGCTCAGAGGCTTGCCGGAGAGGAACCCGTTGAGCGCCTCCTTCGCTGCCGCCCGATCCATGCCAACCAGCGAGCGGACGAAGAGGCCGAGCCCGTGCGATTGGTCTGCTGCCCGTCGCACGTCGTCAGCGGTGCCAACCCTGCTGTCCACAAGGATACGCTCCAGTTCGGCGAGATCCGTCGCCGTCAGCGGCCGATTGGTCCTCACCTTGTGGACGGCAACATGGTCCAAGTGCTGCCGAAGGAACGCCCGCGCCTTGGCGCGGAACTTCGCATCGTCGGTGCCGACAGATAACCCTGGCAAGTCGACCGCGACTTCGTCGCCCATGAGGTCTTCGAAGTCGGTGTAGATCGGTTTGCGGCGCTGCTTTTCGATCAACTGCACCAGGTTCCGCAGTCGCCGCCGCACCGATTCGAGCATCGGGACCGTGGCATCCTGCCACCACTCGTCGGCCTGGATGTTCTGGATGATCTCCATCTGCGCCTGCACCATCGGGATCGCAGACTTCTCCCCCAGCAGCGCCGCGATTTCCCTCACTCGATCGCGCAGCCGCTGAAAGCCCGGTTCCGATCGCAGCAACGCAAGCTGCAAGGACACCATCAAGAGATCGAATCGCTTCGCTTCCTCGCTTTCCGGGTCGAGCTCGGCGGGCAGGCCGGCCACTTCGTGGGCCAATTCGGATAGCTCGGCCTGCCCCAAGCGTGCCCATGCCTCGGGCCTGGCGTACTTCTCGACGATGCGCCGGTGCGGCCGCACCACGAAGTTGTCGAGGTTCATCGCCGCGACTTCCTTGTGCAGCAGCACCGCGATCTGTGCGCGGACGTCTGAATCCGACGCCGGGTGTCCCAACGGCACCGGGCGAGGCTCCTCCGCTTTCGACTCGCCTGCGGCCGCTTCGCGCGCGTCGAGCTCGGCGATCAACTCAAGCCGAGACTTGAACAGCCGCTTGCCGAGCGATTCACCGAGCGCACCCTCGGTGGCCGGGATGTCCTGACTGAAGTACTCCAGGTTCTGGCAGTAGTCGAAGACGTAGAAGTACTCCTTGTGCTGTCCTGGCCCGAACAGGTCCGGGCACAGGCGCGTGCCACGGCCGAGCATTTGCCAGAACTTGGTCTTCGAGCGCACCAGCTTGAAGAAGACGAGATTCACGACCTCCGGCACATCGATGCCGGTGTCGAGCATGTCCACCGAGATCGCGATGTGCGGCGCTTTGTCCTTGGCCGAAAAGTTGTCGATCAGGCTCTGCGCGTACTCGGTCTTGAAGGTGATGACGCGCGCGAACTCGCCCTTGTAGTGTGGGTAGTTGGCGTTGAAGCGCTCGGCGATGAACTCGGCGTGCTGCTGGTTCTTGGCGAAGACGATCGTCTTGCCCAGCCGGTCGCCGCCCGCGACCTTGAGGCCGCGCGTCATCAGGTGCTCCAGCACCTTGTCCACGGTGTCCTTGTTGAAGAGCCATCGGTTGACGGCCTCGGCCTCGACCCGGTCCGGGACATTGCCCTCGTCGTCCCACTCCAGGGCGTCCCACTGGTCCTTGTCCTCTTCGGACAGTTCGTCGTACTTGATCCCCTCGCGCTGGAACTTCAGCGGCGCCGAGACCGCGCGCGGCGGCACGAGGAAACCGTCGCGCACCGCCTCGTCGAGTCCGTAGGCGTCGGTCGGCACGCCGTTCTCCAGGTCGAACAGGCTGTAGGTGTTGCGGTCCACCTCGTCCTTCGGCGTGGCGGTGAGCCCGACCAGCAGCGAGTCGAAGTAGTCGAAGATGGCGCGGTACTTCTGGAACACCGAGCGGTGCGCCTCGTCGATGATCACGAGATCGAAGTGCCCCACGCCGAAGCGCCGCTGGCCGTCTCGGGTTTCGTCGATCAGCCCCATCATCGTCGGATAGGTGGAGACAAACACGCGCCCCTCGGCCTCCTTCTCGGTGACGAGATTCACGGGCGAGGCGTCCGGAAGGTGGCGCTTGAAGGCGTTCACCGCCTGGTGGACGAGCGCCACGCGGTCGGCGAGAAAGAGCACGCGCTTGGCCCAGTTGCAGCGCATGAGCAGGTCGCAGAGCGCGATCACCGTGCGCGTCTTGCCGGCGCCCGTGGCCATCACCACGAGCGCCTTGCGGTCGTGGTCGCGCTCGAATGCCTCGGCGATGCGCCGGATGGCGCGCGTCTGGTAGTGGCGCTCGACGATGGCTGGATCGATCTCGGCCGCCGCCAGCGGCTTGCGCGTGCTGCGCCGCTGGATCGCCAGCTCCAGCTCCGCCTTCTTGTAGAAGCCTTTTACTGCGCGCGGCGGGTAGTGCGTGTCGTCCCAGAGCCAGTGTTCGTAGCCGTTGGAGTAGAAGATCAGCGGGCGCTGGCCGAACTGGCGCTTGAGGCAGTCCGCGTACAGCTTGGCCTGCTGCTGGCCGACGCGCGCATCGCGGCGGGTGCGCTTGGCTTCCACGAGCCCGAGCGGCTTGCCGTCATCGCCCCAGAGCACGTAGTCGACGAAGCCCTTGCCTTCCTTGTTGGGCATGCCGCTGACCTCGAACTCCCGGTCGCGCGCTTGGTCGAGCGGCCAGCCGGCTTCCTTCAGCAGCAGGTCGATGAAGTAATCGCGGGTCTCGGCTTCGGAGTAGTCGTGCGTGTCGGGCTCTCCAGCCGCCGCCTGCTTGGCCTTGGCGACTTCGGCACGCAGGCGCTTCAGCTCCTCGTCGAGCGCGCTCTTGTCGGCGAGCAGCGCGGCGAGGTTCTCGTCCTTCTCGCGCAGGCGCGCTTCCAGCGCCTGCAACTGTTCGGCGGTCTGCGCGGCCACGCGCTCGGGACGAGGCAGCGCGGCGGCGTCGAAGGCGAGGCCCGGCGCCGGCCGTCCCGTGCGCCCGTAGGTCCGCGCGAACCAGTACGCCACATGGAACAGCTCGCGCACCGCCGCCAGCGCGTCGCCTTCCGGCACCGGCCGATGGCTGTGCACCGCGCGATTGCCGAGCGTGTTGATCACCCGCGCCTTGCTGAACACCGCCTCGCCGGCTGCCTGCTTGAAGCTCGGATCG
>JBKBNR010000277.1:0-3268 GCA_046295315.1 Hyphomicrobiaceae bacterium | reverse complement strand
GTGGTTTCGACGTCCTGGTTCGGCCCAAGGCCTTGCGGCCGTTGCAGCGCATGGGCTGCATCGACAGCCTGCTCGACCTCACCCGCCGCCACCCCGGCAAGTTGACCTTGCGCGTCAGCCTCGATCACCACACCAAGGAGCTGCACGAGAAGGAGCGCGGCGAGGGGACCTGGGAAAAGACCATCGCGGGCATCGACTGGATCAGCCGCAACGCAATTCCGTTCACCATCGCCGGACGCACCTGCTGGGGCGAAAACGAGGCCGACGCGCGTGCCGGATACGCGGCACTCATCGAACAGCGCGGCTGGCCGCTCGATGCCGCGGACCGCAGCCGTCTGATCCTGTTTCCCGAAATGGATGGCAAGCTGAACGTGCCGGAGATCACCACCGCCTGCTGGGGCATTCTGAACAAGAAGCCGAGCGACATGATGTGCGCCACCTCGCGCATGGTGGTGAAGCGCAAGGACGCCGAAAAGCCCGTCGTCGTGCCGTGCACGCTGCTGCCTTACGAACCGGCATTCGAAATGGGCGCCACGCTTGCCGAGGCTGCCCGCGCCGACGGCGGCATGTTCGATCACGGCGCGGTGAAACTCTGCCACCCGCACTGCGCCAAGTTCTGCGTACTCGGCGGCGGCTCCTGCTCCTAAGGGATCGCGTTAGGGATTGCTTTCGATCGTTGCGTAAGGACAGGTGTCGCATCGGGATGCCGGGGGCGCAGACAAGCGAAATCAACGTGCCGCGGCCGCAAGCCGACAAACAGCCGCGCGGGGCTGGCGGGGCGGCCGCGCAAACAAAAAGAGGGGGTGGCCGATGCCACCCCTTTTCCGTTCGGTTGCCCCTCGAAGGCCCGGCGCGCGGCGCACTCACTTCGCGCTGGCCGAGCGGCGCGCAACTTCTTCTTTGGATACTTCACCGGCCGCGACCAACGCGTTGACGCAGCGCGAGGAGAGCTTGAGGCCGTTGGCGCGCATGCACTGGCGGACGCCCGAACCCTCCGGGCTGTGCTGCGAGCAATATGAGAAGTAGTCAGCCATGCAGGCGATCTTGACAGAGTTCGAGATTGCGGCAGCGCCAGAGGTCTGAGCGGCGATACCGGCGGCGAGGACGACGCTGGAGATGATGACCTTGACGGTGTTCATGGCTGCGGTTCCTGGTTTCGGTTGGGGCCAGGGGGCTGGCGGTCGAGGCATGCGCCTCGTGTCTCTCGAGGTCAGTTCTACCGCCGCAACGATAGATCGGCAGTTCCCTGCGTGACGGCAGAAAAGTTCGGCACTTCGCGCGGACCGACCGTGCCACCGCCTTATAAAAACCGATTGCCACCATGCCAGATCTGATCGACAAGCCTGCTCGCCGGTCGATCCCGGCGCCAACGGGAAGCCAATGACGTGCGCAACAGCCTCTATGACGTCTACCGGCGTGCAATAGGTCTGCTCGGTCCGGAATGGAAACTGGCGACGATGCTGGCGCTGTCGTCGGTGGCGCTGGCTGCCGTGCAACTCGCCGAGCCGATCCTCTTTGGATGGGTGGTCGATGCTCTGTCGAAGGGCACCGGCGCCTTCGACCTGATCGGCCTGTGGGCGCTGCTCGGGCTGATCGGTATTCTGGCCGGTGTCGTCGTCGCCATCTACGCCGATCGTCTCGCGCACCGCCGGCGGCTGATCGCCATGTCCGACGCCTTCGAGCGCGCCATCGCGCTGCCGCTGAGCTACCACGCGGAACGCGGCTCGGGCGCCGTCGTCAACACCATCCTGCGCGGCACCAACGAGCTGTTCTGGGTCTGGCTCGGCGCCATGCGCGAGCAGATCACCGCGCTCATCGGCATCATCCTGCTGATCCCGACGGCGATCGCGCTCGACCTGCGGATGACCGCGATCCTCGCCGTGCTGGCGATCATCTACACGGTTCTCAACCTTTACGTGGTGAAGAAGACCCGCGAGGACCAGTCGAAGGTCGAAGTTCATTCGAGCGACATGACCGGCCGCGTCGTCGATGTTCTCGGCAACGTCACCGTTGTCCAGAGTTTCACGCGACTGAGCGCTGAAAGCCAGGCGCTTCGCGCCATCATGGGCAACCTGCTCAACGCGCAATATCCGGTGCTGACCTGGTGGGGTGTGTTGACGATCCTGCAGCGCGCCGCGGCAACCGTCGCCATGGTGCTGATCTTCGCTGTCGGCGCGGTGCTCTCAGCGCAGGGCCAGTTGACTGTCGGCGAGATCGTTTCGTTCGTCGCTTTCGCCAACCTTCTGATCGGCAAACTCGACCAGATGTCCGGCTTCTTCGTGCGCCTGCAACAGGCGGGACCGGCGATCGACAAGTTCTTTGAACTCGTGGATGAAGTGCCAGCCCAGATCGACAAGCCGAACGCCAAACCGCTGCCGACGCCGAAGGGCGCGGTGCGTTATGACGGCGTCACCTTCCGCTTTCCCGGTTCCCCGCAGGGCGTCGAAAACCTGTCGTTCGCGGCAGAACCGGGGCAGACCATCGCTCTTGTCGGGCCGACCGGGTCCGGCAAGACGACCACCATGTCACTTCTTCAGCGGCTCCGCGCGCCTGAGGCCGGACGCATCACGATCGACGATCACGACATCGCCGACGTCACGCAGGTATCGCTGCGCCAGTCGATCGCGGTCGTGTTTCAGGACGCGGGGTTGTTCAACCGCTCGATCGGCGACAACATCCGTATCGGCCGCCCCGACGCCAGCGACGCCGACGTGGAACGCGCCGCGCGGCTCGCCGAAGCCCACGATTTCATCATGCGCAAGCCTGGCGGATACGGCTTCCTGATCGGCGAACGCGGCACGTCCCTCTCGGGCGGCGAACGCCAGCGATTGGCGCTGGCCCGCGCCATTCTGAAAGAAGCACCCATCCTCATTCTCGACGAAGCGACGAGCGCCCTCGACGCGGAGACGGAAGCCAAGATCAAGCGCGCCCTCGACACGCTGCGCAAAGGCCGGACCACCTTCATCATCGCGCACCGCCTCTCGACGGTCGCCAACGCCGACATCATTCTGGTGCTCGATCAGGGGCGCATCGTCGAACGCGGCACCTTCGACAGCCTGGTTGCGGCGAACGGGCTGTTTGCACGCATGGTCGCGGAGGGCGGGTTCACCGCCCCGGCTGCGGCGACGGGCGATCCGATCGCCGAGTTGCAGCGGCGCTGAGGTCAGGCCGACAAATGAAGAAAGCCGCGGGGTGCGCCCCCGCGGCTTTGCACGTTTCCGACGAAGAGAGCCGCCGATCAGAGCTTGTGCGCCATGCGGACGCGCTT
>JBKBNR010000276.1:0-3339 GCA_046295315.1 Hyphomicrobiaceae bacterium | reverse complement strand
GAGATCACCTCGTTGGCATTCATGTTCGACTGCGTGCCCGAGCCCGTCTGCCAGACGACGAGGGGAAAGTGCTCATCGAGTTTGCCGTCGATGACCTCTTGGGCAGCCGCGACGATCACCTTGCCGAGGGCGGGATCGAGCTTTCCGAGCGCCATGTTGGTTTCCGCCGCCGCGCGCTTGACGATGCCGAGGGCGCGGATGATGGGCTGCGGCTGCCGCTCCCAGCCGATCTTGAAGTTGCCGAGCGAGCGTTGGGCTTGAGCGCCCCAGTATTTCGAGGCGTCGACTGTAATGGGGCCGAAGGTGTCGGTCTCGGTGCGGCGCATTCCTGGTGCGCCCTCCAAACCCTTGTGCCAGCTGGTGTCACCGCCGTCGTTCTCCACATTGGTGGTTTCGCTGCTCATCGCGCCCTCTTGGATACTTGAGATGTAGTTCGTTCCAAGTAGCACGAGGCCAGAGAGCGGGCCAATGCAACGGAGGTCGGGAGGCAGGACTTAGACAACGCCAACGCGAAGTCGTGTGGACCTGCGTTCAAGGGTGGATCAGGGCTGGAAACTCAGCGCTTGCGGAATGCGTCGAGGCTGACGACCTTGGCGGCGCCCTCGGTGCTGTCCGCGGCGCCTGCGGTGTCCGGTTGGGATGTTGCGAGCTTCGGCGTGGCGTGCTTCGGGGTGGCCTGCGGCTGGCCGCCCCCGGCCGTTTCGCCGTCGGCGGCCACCGGCGCCATCTCCTTCTCGGCAGGTTCCGAGGTGCGTGGCTTCTTTTGCGGGCGGGGCTTGCGCTGAGTTACCGGACGGGCAGCCGCCTGCGTCGACGCGGCACCGTTGGCATTTGCCCGAGAGGCCGCCGTCGTCGCAGCAGCACCGCCCGCCTCGCTTTGCGCGGGGGGGATGTTGCGCGGGTCGGGCCCGATGTCGGCACTTTCTAACTGGTGGCCGAATCGCACGCTCGGATCGAAGAATACGAGAAGCGACTGGAACGGTATGATGAGGCGCTCTGGGATGCCGTCGAACGTCAGGTTGACCTCGAACCGATCCTCGCTGACCGCGAGCCCCCAGAAGCGGTGCTGCAGCACGATCGTCATCTCGCGCGGGTACTTCTCCTTCAGCCGCCGCGATAGTCCGACGCCGGGCGCGCGCGTATTGAACGAGATGTAGAAGTGGTGATCTCCCGGCAGCCCCGACTTGGCGACCTCGCCCAGCACCGTGCGCACCAACCCGCGCATGGCATCCTGCTGCAGAGCGTCGTAGTCGATCATCGGCCCGGAGTTCATGCAGTCCCGCAACGCGCTCGATTGTTGAAGTTCACTTGCTCGGTGTCGCCCCGGATCGATTATCGCCCGGCTCGTCCCTGGTCCAGACGCAGCGACCGGATCGCCGCAGAAATCAGTGGAGGGCTTCTGTTGCCCGGTGCCCTCCAAACCGCGCCTTACCCGGCTAGGGGCAAGGACTTGAGTTCAGGCATTTCGCGCCGCATTACGCAGCGAGAGCAGCCTCAGCATAGTTGTCATTGGCAACTATTCTGTGCGGTCCGATGACGGTGGAACCATACCGAGCGAAAACACACCCTTTACACCTTCGTCGATGCTATTTCGCCCCCATCAGCAACTCACTCGCGCCGTCGGTGCGCACTGTCCGAGCGAGGAGCCCGGGCAACTGCCGGCGAATGAGCTGATGGTGGAGGCGCCGGGTACCGCCCCCGGGTCCGATCGGCTTATTACGATGGCCGTTTATCGCCATAGCCGGCTTGCGCCGGCGCCACCAATATAGGCTCGACGTCGTCCAAATGAAAGTGGCAGTAACCGCTTCGGACCGGCGGCAGACGATCGCTCCGGAGAGCGGAGAGGAGACGGCCGCATGGACAACGCAGGGGCGCCGGGCAGCGCTGCGATCGACCCGCGACATACGACCGGCCTCGGCGGTTTGTTCCGCGGCGAGCCCGCGTACCGGCCGCGCACCAACTGGCCGCTCATCCCGGCTATCGTCGCCACTCTCGGCATCGTGATCGTAGCTATGGCCGCGGGATTGACGGGTAGCCTCGCCGCGACGCCTGCTGATCCGGCGCACCGCACAGAAGGCGTCTGGCCATTTGTCGCAGCGCTCGCGGCGAGCCAGGTGGCGGCGATCGCGGTCACGCTACTGGCCGCGCGCGCTTTTGAAAGTCGCGCCTGGGACGTGCTGGCGATGGGCAAGCCCCGGCAGGGTCCTTTCGTCTATCCGGCGGCGATGCTGCTCATGCTGCTCGTCTTCGGTACCTATTCGCTGGCGGTATGGTTTGCGGCACCCAACGTCGTCGTGCACGACCTCGAACCGTTCGCGGCGCTGATGCACTCCGATGGGTGGTGGATCGCGTTGCTCGCCATTTCCATCGGCGCACCGCTGATGGAGGAGATCGTGTTTCGCGGTTTCCTGCTTTCGGCGCTGGCCCGCAGCCGTATCGGGTTCGTGGCGGGCAGCGTCATCAGTTCGGCGGCCTGGACAGGTCTGCACGCCAGCTATTCGTTGCTCGGGCTTCTCGAAGTGTTCGCGGTCGGTCTGTACTTTTCGTGGCTGCTTTGGCGTACGGGCAGTCTGAGGGTCCCCATTTTCTGTCATGCCGCCTACAACTTGGGCATCGCTTTGTTCCTGCTGGTGTTCGGATTGCCGTCAACAGTGGCGGCGGTGGGCGGGTGAAGGCCGGCGCAGCGAATCGGGTTAGAGCGAGGGGCGGGATCAATCGCGCCGACGCGAGGAGGCCAGATGCAACAATATCTCGATCTTCTGCGCCACGTCCGCGACCACGGCACGGAGAAGCGCGACCGCACCGGCACCGGCACGCGATCGGTGTTCGGCCATCAGATGCGCTTCGATCTGGCGGCTGGTTTTCCGCTGGTGACGACCAAGAAGCTGCATGTGAAGTCGATCATCCTCGAGTTGCTGTGGTTCCTCGCCGGCGATACGAACATCGCCTACCTGAAGGCCAACGGCGTCGGGATCTGGGACGAGTGGGCCGACGAAAATGGCGACCTCGGCCCGGTATATGGCCGGCAGTGGCGCTCGTGGGCGGCGCCGGATGGTACGACGATCGACCAGATCGCCGGGGCCGTCGATCTGCTGCGTCGCGATCCAGACAGCCGCCGCATCATCGTTTCGGCGTGGAACCCCGCCGACCTGCCGAAGATGGCGCTGGCGCCCTGCCACTGCCTGTTCCAGTTCTACGTCGCGGATGGCAGGCTCTCGTGCCAACTCTATCAGCGTTCGGCTGACGTCTTCCTCGGCGTGCCGTTCAACATCGCGTCGTATGCGCTGCTGACGATGATGATGGCGCAGGTCACGGGTCTCAAACCGGGCGAATTCGTGC
>JBKBNR010000275.1:0-3346 GCA_046295315.1 Hyphomicrobiaceae bacterium | reverse complement strand
TGCGAATTCGAACGGCGTAAACGGCGCCGATTCAATTTGATGGAAGTTCGAATATCGCGCGCCGATACGACCCCGCCGTCTCGATCCGACCGACTATTTTTCGGATCGCAGTTCCTGCATGTCGACCTTCAGGCTGAGCAGGTCGCGCCACGCCATGCGTTTGGCGGCTGGCGTTCTGAGCAGGTAGGCCGGATGCAATGTCGCGATCGCGCGGCGCTTGATCCCGCCGGTTTCGATCTCGCGCCACTTGCCGCGCAGCTTCATGATGCCGTCCTCGGTGTCGAGCATCGCCTTTGCCGCCGCGCCCCCGACGAGCAGCAGCACCTCAGGCTCGACGAGAGCGATCTGCCGCTCGAGAAACGGCCGGCAAACTAGGGTTTCCTGCGCGGTCGGCGTGCGGTTGCCGGGCGGCCGCCAGTAGACGACGTTGGTGATGTGGACGTCGTCTTCTCCAAAGCCGATGGCGGCGAGCATGCGGTCGAGCAACTGACCGGCGCGACCGACGAACGGGCGGCCTTCGATGTCCTCGTCGCGGCCGGGGGCTTCGCCGATGATCATGAGCCGCGCTTTTTCCGCCCCGCGCCAGACGCAGGTGGATTTCGCGGTGGCTTTGAGGGCGCAACCGTCGAAGCGCTGCAACGCGGCGGCGAGCGCGGCGAGGTCGGTGGCCGAGGCAGCGATGCGCTGCGCGTCGATCAACGCGGCATCGGGGGGTGCGGTCGCGAACCTCGCGGGCGGCGCGCGGGTGGCGTCGGGCAGCGCTGCAGGGAGGGCGGTTCGCGGCCGCTGCGGGGTGGATGCGGGGGGCAGGACCGTCGCCAGAGGCGCACGGGGCGACGGGGCGGGCTCGGCGCCGCGATATGCGGCGGCGGCAGCGCGGCGTCGAGGGGCGGTGGCAGCCGCGGACGAACCCGAAACCGAGCCCGACGCCGAACTCGCGGCCGCTTCGGTCAAAGGCCACGCGAACCCGGCGCCGGGTGGCCGTGCTGCGCGCTGGAACCAGTCGAACGGCTCGTCGCCGACCGCGCAATCGACCCCCGCCTCGCCGTACCAGGCGAGCAGTTGGACGAGGTCGTCACGGGTCAGTCTGTCGAGCATCTGTCGCGTCCGACGTTCGTCACCCCGCCAGCATCCGCGCGGCCTTCGGTGCGAAGTAAGTGAGGATGCCGGCGGCGCCGGCGCGCTTGAACGCCAGCAGGCTCTCGATCATCACCGTGTCGGCGTCGAGCCAGCCGCGCTCGGCCGCCGCCATCATCATCGCGTACTCGCCCGATACCTGATATGCGAACGTCGGCACCTCGAACGTCTCGCAGACGCGCCGGACAATGTCGAGATAGGGCATGCCGGGCTTCACCATCACCATGTCGGCACCTTCGGAGATGTCGAGCGCCACTTCGCGCAGCGCCTCGTCGGTGTTGGCCGGGTCCATCTGGTAGGTGCGCTTGTCGCCCTTGAGTGTCGACGACGAACCGACGGCATCGCGGAACGGCCCGTAGAAGGCGCTCGCATATTTCGCCGCATAGCTCATGATCTGCGTGTCGGTGTGCCCCTCGGCTTCGAGCGCGCGACGGATGGCGCCGATGCGCCCGTCCATCATGTCGGACGGCGCCAGCACGTCGCAACCGGCCGCGACCTGATTGAGCGATTGGCGGATCTGCGCTTCAACCGTTGCATCGTTATGAATGACGCCGTCGATCAGCAGTCCGTCGTGGCCGTGGCTGGTGTAGGGATCGAGCGCCACGTCGAGGATGACGCCGACATCGAGGTTGGCGGCACGGATCGCGCGGGTCGCGCGGCAGACGAGGTTGTCGGGGTTGAAGGCTTCGCGCGCATCGTCGGTGCGCAGCTTGGGATCGGTGTAGGGAAACAGCGCGATCGCCGGGATGCCGAGGGATTGCGCCTCGTGTGCGGCGTCCACCACGAGGTCGATCGACAGCCGTTCGACACCGGGCATCGACGGTATCGACTGGCGGATTCCTTGCCCCTCGATCAGGAATAGCGGCCAGATCAGATCGGCGGTTGTCAGCACGTTTTCTGCGACCAGCCGGCGCGCCCAGGCGGTGCGCCGGTTGCGGCGCGGGCGGACGAGTGGAAAGGAGGCCGGTACGGCGGAGTTTGATGCGCGCGTGGTCATGATCATCGCTCGGAGGTGGGTCGGGTTCCGCAGCGATAGAGCTTTGTGTCGAGCCCCGCAACCGGTCGGCAAGCCGATCGCTTCCCCACTACTGGCAGAAGGCACCGCTGGCACCGCGTTCCGCCAAGTCGATGTGGAAGTGGTTGCGGTGGGCGTTGTTCGCCTCCGGTCCCAGCACCGTCCCGAAGACCTTGCAGGCCGTCTCGTGCGCGTTGCGCAGGAACAGCGCCTTGTCGGCTCCCGGCGGGGCGGTGATCTTGACGCCGCCGATGTGATGCACGACGAGCGGCGCGTCGTGATCGACGCGCGGCACGAAGCCGCCGAGCTTGCCGATCATGCCGGGGAGCGCAGGCGAGGTTTCCGGCCGCTCACCGGCGACGAAGCTGAGCGCCGTCGAACGGCCGCCGCGACGGTCCTCGTCCTCCTCGACGCCTTCGGTCAATGTCTGCCGGGCGACGACGCTGGCGGGATGCGGCAGCGCGCCGGCGGCGACGGCCGAAGGCGGCACCACGTAGGTGCGTCGTGCGGCCTCCTGCGATTTTGCGGCGGGCAGCGCCACGACGGTCGTCGCGGCCTTGTTGGCCTGCTGCTGCGCCTTGTCCTTCTGCTTTTGTGCCTCCGCGATCTGGCGGCGAATGTCGCGGGCGGTCATGCCCCAGTCGGCCATTAGAAGTGCTGTATCGCCCCGAGCGGTGGTGAACCCTGAAATATCGAGCGCGTTGGCACGTCCGTGCTCCGAGAGCTTGCCGCGCGCCCGCCCATATGCGTTGCGGCACGAGTAGTCGCTCATCTTCTCGATCTTGACCAGGGGCGCACCGAGATGCTTGCGTGCCAGGGGCTGCAGATCGTTGTTCACCCACATATGGAGGGCCTCGGCCATGTCGCAGTTGATGATGGCCGGCGGCGACAGCACGACCTCGGGTTTGCGGCCAAAACTGATGAGTTTGATCGGTGCCGGTGTGCCGCACGAGCCGTCACGGATGGGCTCCTGAATCTCGGCGACGCCGTTGATCGCTTTCAGAACCGCGGCACACCGCTTCAGCGCCGCGTCGACCTCGTCCTGCGACCAGGAAGCGTCGGTTTCCGCGACCCGCTGGGCGCGATCAGCGCGGGCGTCATGCAGTGTCACAGGCCAGCTTGCCGTCGACTTCGGCATGATCGTGACGTGCATGGGCGGCGGTGGCGTCGCGGTGTCCGCCGGGGCAGCGACGG
>JBKBNR010000274.1:0-3349 GCA_046295315.1 Hyphomicrobiaceae bacterium | reverse complement strand
TGGTGCTGGCGGCTGCATTGACGAAGCCGGCACTCGACTTCAAGACCTGCTCATACGAGAGCACGACATCGACGATGATGACGCGGATACTCGCGGTCTCGCTTCGTACGGAATTCTGTGTCGCCTGCCGCGCGACGTTCATCGTCACCCACGCCGAGATGCCAGTCGCGGCCAGTGCGAGAAGGAACGTGAGAATGGTCGGGAGGTGCGGCATGGTCCGCGCATAGCGCGCGATGTCGCTGGATAGACTACTCATGATGCCGCGGCTGGTTCTCCTGCCGGCATCCAGCCAGCGTTCACTCGGTGGGTTCGTACCGACGGGTGCTGCAGTCGTCGACTTATGTACCAACCCGGTATCCTTGCCCAAGACTTACAGCGCGGCCGGTTACTCCGCCAGCGTCCGTTGTGCGTCCGCTTTGCGACCGGCGATCAAGGTGAACGCGGTGCAGCCTGCGCAACCGGGCGGCCGCCACCCACGCCGACGCGGTACTGAACCGTCGGTGTCGATTAAGTGACTGCGCTCGGGCCGTCTTTTAAATTTGTTATACGTTCAGCCCCGCCGATGTGACGGCTCGGGGCCGGGCAGAAACTCGACGGATCCCCGGTTCTGTCGTCGGGAGCGCTTGATCGAGGCCTCGGTTCCTGCTGCAATGGAGATTGATAGGGGAGCAGGGGGAGACCCGATCATTTCGACGTCCGCGGGGATACTGAAATCCGCCCGAGCCGCCTTGGCCATTGCCACGTTGTCGTTCGGCGTGGCGAACGTGCAGGCCGATGAACCCTACCGGTGGCTCACTATCGACGGCAGCGCCGTTCGCTGGAGGCTTCCCGCTTATCCCCATCGACTTGTGCTCAAATATGCAATTGCCGAAACCACCACTCATGACGCCCGGGCGGTCAATTGCGGGGCGATGACGGCGCCGGCGCGAACGATGGCGCAGCGCGGCGTTGGTTCCGACGGGTTTCGCAAGGCCGTCGCCGATGCGTTCGCCCGCTGGCAGGCCGTATCGCCCGTCGTATTCGTGCCGGCCGCGAACCAGCGCGAGGCCCACATCGTAATCGGCGAGCAGCTTCGGCCGGAGGGTCACGCCTTCACCAACCTGTCGCTCGGCGCGCGCAACCGTGACGGCACGCGCGACATCGAGTTCGCCGCCATCTGCCTCAACCCTGAGCGCCGCTGGAAAATAGGCTTCGATGGTAATCTGACATCCTTCGATCTCGTGCACACCCTCACCCACGAGATCGGTCACGCGCTGGGGCTCGATCACCCGGGTCCGCGCGGCCATGTCATGTCGTTCAAGTACGACGAGAGGCTCGGTGGGCTGAGCGCTGGCGATGTGCTCGGCGTGACGCAAATTTACCGGCGCGGGCAATACGCCGATCTGACATCGCCGGGCAGGTGAGAGCCGCCATCGCCACGGCCATCCCAATGCGACGGAACGACATCGACTCGATTGCCTGCGCATTTTTTCCTGCGTGGACGGAACCATTGCGCCTCGATCGAAGCCCGCCGCTCAGTCGTTTTTTTCAGGAACCTCCGAATGCGCCTCGCGTTTTATCGCCGACAGCGACGATGAGCTGTCCAAATTCCACCCCCTGGAATTCAACAGTCTTCAACGTGGAGTTCGCAATGAACAAGCTCATTCCGGCACTTGCTGCCATCACCTTCGCCGCCTCGACCTCGGCGTTCGCGCAGGTCTCGCCCCCGGTAACCAACCAGGCACCGGCCGAGGCCATCCAGAACCAGCCGACGACACCTCCGGCCGACGGCGGCATGCTGAACAAGTCGGACAGCACGATGTCGCTCGATAAGTCGGCCCAGTCCGGCGCCCCGATGTTGACGGACGAGCAGGCTCAGGCCTGGATCAACAAGCCGGTGTACAGCAGCGACGACCGCAACCTCGGTGAAGTCGCCGCGATCAAGCGCGACAGCGCCGGCTATGTGACCGAGATTCACGCCGACGTCGGCGGCTTCCTCGGCATCGGCGAGACGCGCGTTCGCATCCTTCCCGATCAGTTCAAGCTCGGCACCGATCGCGTCGTGCTCAACGTCACCGGCGACGCTTCGAAGGATCTGCCGAAGCTGCAGAAGTAACGCGTTGACGATGTGTCGAGAGTGAAACCGGCGAAGGCCGGTTCTCTCGACCCACTGCGCCCCGGAGCAGTCTCGCTCCGGGGCGCAGTGTCGTCAGGCATGTAACAGAGCGAACCCGTCGAGGGTATCAGCCGCGCTCCGGCGGTTTGCCGCGCAACTCGATATAGCGATTGAGCGAAACCTGCGCCGAGGCATAAGCCTCCTGGCGGGCCACGTTCCAATAGCGCAGATCAGCAAGCGCTATGCGCTGACCGGTGACGGCGCAGCGAACGTAATCTCCTGGAGTTACGACTTGAAACTCGCCATCGAGATAGTGCACCTTCGCCTCGCCTTTGAGGCCCAACATCTTGTCGAAGCGATTCATTCTTCCATCCCGCTTCCATCCGGCGCCCGGCCCCGCACGGGGAGCGCGTGCAAGGCGTGGTACGGTTTAACCAGTCGCTGGAAAGTCGCTGGCCCGCTCATGTTTTCCCGCGTTCCTCTCATCTGCCTTTCGCGCGATTGCGTCAAGCCGGAGAACGGTCGCGGTCGGCGGCTGCACCGCTCGTGACGCCGTTGTCAGAAGAGCGACCCCTGGCCACCGTCGCGATGCTTGCGCGGCGCGCGCGGTGCTTCGCCCGCGGTCCGCGCGGCAGGCCGCAGCTCGCCGCCGCCCCGCTCCGCGATGCGCCCTTCGGCGATGGCTGCAAACCGCCCGTCGGCCATCTCGATGGCGAGCGCATCGCCGGGTGTCACGGTGGCAGCGCTGCGCAGCATGCCGCCCCCCTGCCGCCGCACGATCGCGAAGCCGCGCGCGAGCACGTTGCGATGACTGAGGCTCGCCGCCAGTTTGGCCGTCGCCTCGAGGCGGCGGCGATGGGCGGATACCGCACTTGCGAAGGCCCGGCCAGCGCGCTCGCCAAGACCGGTCACGCGTTCGTCGAAACGCGCCACCCGCGAGGCCAAGGCCGCCAGCGACAACCGCCCGCCCGCCCGCTCGAACCGCGACCGACGCACCGAGGCTGAACGTGCCAGCGCCCGCGTCGCGGCCTGCATCGTCTTGTCGGCGCGCTCGTGCGCCCGCTCGAGTCGGTTGGCGATCAGCCGCGGTTGGAGGCGCACGCTGACGCGCGCGTGGCGGGCATGGTGCGCGTAGGTGTTGGCGACCAGCGCCCGGCCTAGCCGCCCCGCCGCCTCGTCGAAACGCTGGCGCGGCAGGGCGAGCAGGTCGGCGGCGCGCGGCAGGCCGCGGGCGGCGGCGCGGAACTGGCTGCG
>JBKBNR010000273.1:2145-3352 GCA_046295315.1 Hyphomicrobiaceae bacterium | reverse complement strand
CGTCCAGTACGACTGGCGCACCGGCAAGGCGACCGTCAACGGCGCCGCGAAAGGCGCCGCCGAGTAAACAGGCGAGATGAAGTCGTGGCAACGCGGTCTACGCGTTGCGTCCGGCTAAGATCGTCAGGGGCCACGTCACGCGGCGGGGCCTCGCCGGATCACCCCACAGGGCCGCCAACTCGTCCTCGATGCCGTCGACCGGATCGCGACCGTTGGTGGCGATGTAGCGGCCGGTTGCCGACCAGCTCCGGAAATATCGCGTCAGCGCTGTGAGCGGCCATCGTGCCTCCATGTGCATTTCGGGCACGTCGATCCGCGGGAACGGGAACGGCAGCGTCGTGTAGCGCGCCTCGACGTGACGGCGCTCGGGTGGCCAGTACGCTTCGACTGTCTCGCCATAGAACCGCAAGCACACCTGGTCGATCGCCTCATCCTCGACGTGCAGAATGCCATATGACCAGGCGACGATCATGCCGCCGGGCCGCAGCACACGGCGGACCTCGTCATAGAATTTTCTCCCGGCGAACCAGTGCAGCGCTTGCGCTATCGTGACCAGATCGGCACTGGCATCGGCGAGACCGGAATCGCTGGCCGGTGCGATGCGGTAATCGATGTAAGGTGACGTCATGGCCCGCGCGATCTGCTCGGCGCTGACGTCGGTGGCGACGACGCGAGCGAACTGCCGAGCGAGATCGACGGCGGCCTGTCCATTGCCGGTCGCGCAATCCCAGGCGAGGTCGTGGGCGGGGCATTGGCCCGCGATCCAGTCATAGAGCTGGCGAGGATATGTCGGCCGCGCGTCGGCATAGGCAGCAGCGACGGCGCTGAAGTGATCCGGGGGTGTGGGTGATTTGGACAAATGCAAACTCCGCGATTATGATCTCGCTCAACGAGGGTCTAACGCCATAACCACGCTCGTCCACATCGCCGCCGAAAACCGCGCCAATCGCATTCGCCGCAACGGCATTACGCCAAGCGACCGGGCGCCCGATCCCCTGAACCATGCAGAATTCGACCGGGCGGTGTGGGCGTTCCCGGTCCTCGAAAGCTATACCCTGACGCATTCGTGGTCGCGCGAGTTGAAGCGCTGGGGCAAGTCGACACTGGTCGCAGTAACATTCACCATCTCGGATGACGAGCCGGTTTTCGTCGCCCACTACAACCGCCAGCCGCGGCTGGTCACGGCGAACGAGGCGGTCGCCATCGT
>JBKBNR010000273.1:0-2135 GCA_046295315.1 Hyphomicrobiaceae bacterium | reverse complement strand
CAGAGACAGATCCGCGCGGGTTCGAGATCATGGTGGCACGCCGCATCGTCGCGGTCGAGGTGCGTCGCATTGCAGTGTTGCCACGGGCGATCGGATGGCGCTACTGGCCGAACGCGCGCGGCTCAGCCATGCGCGTCTGCGATTGCCCGGCTTGCATGCCGCACGGCGAAGTCAAAGCCGCCCGCTATCGGCGCGCGGTCAAGGCCCGCATCGCGGGCTCGAGCACGGCCTGACGAACGCGGGTCGGCGGCGGACGTGGCGGGTGCCCGCAAGGTATTTTGAGGCCCGTCGAGCGGCTTGCAACGCGCGCTTCGAGTTCGCGTCTCGGCTTGCCAGACTGCGCCGAAAAGTCCATATAGAGGAGCATCGAATACGCCTTGGTTTGCTCTACACCGGCCCTACACTGCCGTCACGAGAAGTTCCAAAGCGATTTGAGGCCCGGGGCAATGGCGCTGCCGGGCGACAGGCCAGTTGCTTTGGAGGCACTTATGGCGAACGGTACGGTGAAGTGGTTCAACGGTCAAAAAGGTTACGGCTTCATTCAGCCGGACGAGGGCGGCAGCGACGTGTTCGTGCACATTTCGGCTGTCGAGCGCGCTGGCATGTCGACGCTCCGCGAGGGTCAGAAGATCGCTTTCGAGACCGAGCGCGGCCGCAACGGCAAGATCGCCGCGACCAACCTTCGCAACATTTGACCGGACGGCGGCAACGCCATCCTGGACACCGAATGTTCGGCACGGGAGCAGCCAACGCTGCTCCCGTTGCGTTAGGGAGTATGGCCGCTCTGATGTGCGGCATCGCATGATGTGTCCCGCGGCAAGCGCTGCGACGAGGAGCCTGATCGTCCGAGGTGGAAGCGCTGCCGCGTTCACCGAGGGCGTCAATCAGACTCTGAAACGAGGAGCCTGATCGTCCGAGGTGGAAGCGCTGTCGCGTTCACCGAGGGCGTGAACGAGGCTCCAGAACGAGAACTCGGAGCAGGCCAAATCGGCTGATTTGTTTCTGCTTGACGTGAACCTGCACTAGGAGACCGAATGGCTAAGGAAGAGATGCTCGAGTTCGAGGGCGTGGTGGCCGAAGTGCTGCCAGATGCCCGCTGCCGTGTGAAATTGGACAACGGCCACGAGGTTGTCGCCTACACGTCCGGCCGCATGAAGAAGAACCGCATCCGCATCCTCGCCGGCGACCGCGTCACCATCGAGATGACCCCGTACGATCTCTCCAAGGGTCGCATCAACTTCCGTCACAAGGATCAGCGCCCCGGTGGACCGGGCGGCGTTCCCGGTGGGCCAGGTGGCGGCCCGGGCGGCGGCGGGCCTGCGGGCGGACAACGCCGGCGCTGAGGCCGAGCGCGCCGGCGTGACCGGCTCCGGCCCGTCGGGTTTCTGCTCGAAGTTTGCGGCGTCCGTGCCGTGCGGCCGGATCACCAGGCATTCGAACGATCAATGGCGCGTTTACATGCCGGAGCAGATAACTCTTGCCCGTGGCCGATAGTAAACGGACCGCGTCAGGGCGAATCGGTGCTTCAAAAATGGCTTCGAAGATTAAAATCAAGTCAATTCCGGATGTTGCGGGATTGCGCTCGGTCGTAGTCTGAGTAATCCGCTTCAGGCTCAGGACCTTCCGCCATTTGCGGTATAATCGTCGGGTGGCGCGAGACCGGGTTGCGCGCTTCAGGGCCTTGTATACTCGCCAGACGAACGCGATTCGCTGCACACGGCAGTGGCGTTTCCAGGTCTCCGGAGACAGCATGAGCCCGCGACGCAAAACGATCTCGCTTCTGCTGGCCCTGGCAGCGGTCGCCGCGATGCCGGCCGATGTCGGCGCCGACCGCTACCAGAACCAGTCCGGCCTGCGGCTCGGCAGTTTCGTCTGGAACCCGTCCGTCGACGACCGCGGGAGCGTCACTGTCATCGTGTCGCTGAGCGAACGGATGCTGCACGTCTATCGCGGCGGGCACGAGCTCGCCATCGTGCCGATCGGCGATACGGGAGCTGTCGGCACCACCCGTGAGCTGGCGTTCTCGCGTTTGCGGTCGGCGGCCAATGACGCGGGTCTGTGGTCGGCGGCGCCAATTCTCGGCGGCAGCGGTTTCGCCCGCGCGGGCGATCGACCGGCCGTGACAGTGCCCGACG
>JBKBNR010000272.1:0-3448 GCA_046295315.1 Hyphomicrobiaceae bacterium | reverse complement strand
ATGCGGCGGCACTGTTCGGGCTCGAGGTGTTCGGCAACATCTATACGCGTATCATGAACCCGACGCAGGCGGTGCTCGAAAGCCGCATGGCGGCGCTCGAAGGCGGCACCGCGGCGCTCGCAGTTGCCTCGGGGCATGCGGCGCAATTCCTCGTCTTCCACACGCTGCTGGAGCCGGGCGACGAGTTCATCGCCGGGCGGCAGCTCTATGGCGGCTCGATCAACCAGTTCAACCACTCGTTCAAGAAGTTCGGCTGGAACGTCGTTTGGGCGGATGCGAACGATCCCGCCTCGTTCGAGCGCGCCATCACGGGCAAGACGCGCGCCATCTTCATCGAGAGTCTCGCCAACCCCGGCGGTATCGTCGTCGACATCCCGGCGGTCGCTTCGATCGCGAAGAAAGCCGGTGTGCCGCTGATCGTCGACAACACGCTGGCGACACCCTATCTCTGCCGGCCGAAAGAGTTCGGTGCCGACATCGTCGTGCATTCGCTGACGAAGTTCCTCGGCGGCCACGGCAACTCGGTCGGCGGCGTGCTGGTCGATTGCGGCACCTTCGACTGGATCGGCGCGAGGCACCGCTACAAGACGCTGGTCGAGCCGAACGCCTCCTACGGCGGGATGCGGCTCGCCGAAACATTCGGCAACTTCGCGTTCGCCATCGCCGCGCGTGTCATGGGCCTGCGCGATCTCGGCCCCGCGATGTCGCCGTTCAACGCGTTCCTCATTCAGACCGGCATCGAGACGCTGCCGCTGCGCATGGAGCGCCATTGCGCCAATGCACTCGCCGTGGCGCAGTATCTGGAGAAGCACCCGGCGGTGTCGTGGGTCAACTATGCCGGATTGCCGTCGCATGCTTCCCACGGGCTCGCGCAGCGCATCGTGCCGAAGGGTGCGGGCGCCGTGTTCACGTTCGGCTTGAAAGGCGGCTACGACGCGGGCGTGCGCTTCGTGCAGAGCCTGAAGCTGTTCTCGCATCTCGCCAACATCGGCGACACCAGAAGCCTCGTCATTCACCCGGCCTCGACGACCCACCGCCAATTGACCGATGCGCAGCGGGCGGCGGCGGGCGCCGGGCCCGATGTCGTGCGGCTGTCGGTCGGCCTCGAGGACATCGCCGACATTATCGCAGATCTCGAGCAGGCGCTTTGATGTCCGGCGCTTCCGGTTCACGCGCTCGCGTCGGCGCTGGCACGATCGGAGCGCGGAAATGGCGGCGATAGCCGCTCAGGCCGCGACTGCGGCCCGGCGCCATTGGGCCGCACTGCGATAGAAGCGCGCTTCCGGTTCACGCGCTCGCGTATGCGCTGGCACGATCGGAGCGCGGAAATAGCGGCGATAGCCGCTCAGGCCGCGACTGCGGCCCGGCGCCAGTGCGCCGCACGAAAAGCAAAAATGGTGCCCCTGGAGGGACTCGAACCCCCACACCCTTGCGAGTAGCAGATTTTGAGTCTGCCGCGTCTACCGTTCCGCCACAGAGGCTGCCCGCGCCGCCGTGGTCGGCGCTTCGGAGCGGCGATTAATAGCGCCGGCACGTCGCCAGTCAATCGGCTTTCGCGCGATATCAGGGGGGGAGTTGCCCAGCCAGTCAGCCCAGGCCCGGCCCGCGATTAAACTTGACGAGAAACGTAATGTATTATTATCTCGGCGGCGGTCGGGAGCGTGGTGGGGCTGGTCGCGCCCTCGACATGAGTTTGGCGCTGACCAGAACAACGATGCCGGTGTCCTCGAAGCTGCACTTCGGTCCTTCCCCCGGGGCTTCGCTACCTTTGCCGCCATCGGGTCAGCGCCTCTTTTCATATCCTCTCCCGAACAGCATCAGGCCGGCGCGGCAATCTTTCGGTTGGCGCGCCGGCCGGGGTGTGCGACGACGCTGCGGGTGAGCGAGCGAGGAGCAATGCGCGAGACACCAACAGCGGAGCCTGCGGGGCGCAATTCCCCGGCCTGTCCGGTCTGCCGGTCGCGTGCCGTCGCGCCGTTGCTCTGCGACGGCGGCCGCGATTACTGGTCATGCCACGACTGCGAGGCGCGCTTTCTCGCGGCGGCGCACCTGCCGTCGCGGGCGGTCGAACTGGCGCAGTACCTCCTGCATCGCAACGATCCCGGTGATCCCTGTTATCGGGCGTTTCTGTCGAAGCTCGCGGTGCCGCTGCTGGCGCGGCTTCCTGCTGGCTCGTCCGGCCTAGACTACGGTTGCGGCCCCGGTCCGGCGCTGGCGGCGATGCTGCGCGAAGCCGGGCATGCGGTTGCGCTCTACGATCCGTTCTTCGCCGCCGACGACAGCGTGCTGGCGCGCAACTACGACTTCGTCACCTGCACGGAAGCGGCCGAGCACTTCCACGATCCGGCTGGCGAGTTCGCGCGGCTTGTGACACTCGTCCGCCCGGGTGGTTGGCTGGCGGTGATGACGTGTTTCCAGACCGACGACGCGCGCTTTCTCGGGTGGCATTACCGCAAGGACCCGACGCACGTCGTGTTCTATCGCGAGGCGACCTTTCGCCATATCGCCGCGCGCCACGGCCTCGCGTGCGAGATCCCCGTCAAGGATGTGGCGTTGCTGCGCCGGGCGGCGTGATTGGCCAAAGACCAAGGCCCCGGCATCGATCCGGAGCCTTGTCGTATAACGTCCGTTGCTCGTCGGGCATCAGCTGCGCTGACCCATCGGCACGAAATCGCGCTGCGCCGGGCCGATGTAGAGCTGACGCGGACGCCCGATGCGCTGCTCGGGATCCTCGATCATCTCGCGCCACTGCGCGATCCAGCCGACGGTGCGGGCGATGGCGAAAAGCACGGTGAACAACTGCACCGGGAAGCCCATCGCGCGCAGCGTGATGCCGGAATAGAAGTCGATGTTGGGGTAGAGCTTCTTCTCGATGAAGTACTCGTCCTGCAGCGCGATGCGCTCGAGTTCCATCGCCACCTTCAGCAACGGCTCGTCGCGGGTGCCGAGCGAATCGAGAACCTCATGGCAGGTCTTCTGCATCACCTTGGCGCGCGGATCGTAGTTCTTGTAGACGCGATGGCCGAAGCCCATCAGGCGGAAGCCCGAGTTCTTGTCCTTGGCCATTTTGATGTATTCGGGGATGCGGTCGACGGTGCCGATCTCCTGCAGCATGTTGAGTGCCGCTTCGTTGGCGCCGCCGTGCGCCGGGCCCCACAGGCACGCGACACCGGCCGCGATGCACGCGAACGGGTTGGCGCCCGACGAGCCGGCGAGGCGCACCGTCGAGGTCGAGGCATTCTGCTCGTGGTCGGCGTGGAGAATGAAGATCTTGTCGAGCGCGCGCGCGATCACCGGGTTGACGACGTAGGGCTCGCACGGGACCGCAAAGCACATCTGCAGGAAGTTCGCCGCGTAATCGAGGTCGTTGCGCGGATAGATGAACGGCTGTCCGACCGAATACTTGTGCGCCATGGCGGCGATGGTCGGCATCTTGGCGATCATGCGG
>JBKBNR010000271.1:0-3455 GCA_046295315.1 Hyphomicrobiaceae bacterium | reverse complement strand
CGATGATGGTTGCGGTACCCATTCCGGCGCCGATGCACAGCGTGACGAGGGCGGTTCCGAGATCGCGGCGCTCGAGTTCGTCGAGCACGGTGCCGAGGATCATGGCACCCGTCGCGCCGAGCGGGTGGCCCATGGCAATGGCGCCGCCGCAGACGTTGATCCGGTCCGGCGGAATGTCGAAGGCTTGGCAGTAGCGCAGCACCACCGAGGCGAAGGCCTCGTTGAGCTCGAACAGGTCGATGTCGGCAAGCTGCATGCGAGCCTTCGCGAGCAGCTTTCGCGTCACGTCGACAGGGCCGGTCAGCATCAACGCCGGCTCCGAGCCGATCGAGGTGAAGGCGCGGATGCGGGCACGCGGCTTCAGGCCCTGCGCACGGCCGGCCTCCTTCGAGCCGAGCAGTACGGCCGCCGCGCCGTCCACGATGCCCGACGAGTTGCCGGCGTGATGGACGTGCTCGATGTCCTCGAGCTCCGGGTGCTTCTGGAGCGCAACTGCGTCGAAGCCGTAGGTGACGCCCATCTCGACGAACGACGGCTTCAGCGCGCCGAGCGACTGCATCGAGGTTTCGGGCCGGATCGTCTCATCCCGGTCGAGCAGCGTGATGCCGTTCATGTCGCGCACCGGGATGACCGAACGCGCGAAACGGCCTTCCGCCCACGACTGCGCCGAGCGCCGCTGGCTTTCCACCGCATAGGCGTCGCAATCGGCGCGGGTGATGGCGAACTTGGTCGCGATGAGATCGGCGGAAACGCCCTGCGGCATGAAATAGGAGGGAATGGAGACGGTGGGATCGACCGGCCAGGCGCCGCCATCCGACATCATCGGCACCCGCGACATGCTCTCGACGCCGCCCGCGACGACCATGTCGGAGGCGCCCGCCGCGATCTGCCCGGCGGCCATGTTGACGGCCTCGAGGCCCGACGCGCAGAAGCGGTTGATCTGCACGCCGGCCGTCTGGTCGCCATAGCCGGCGCCGAACACGGCGGTGCGCGCGATGTTCATGCCCTGCTCGCCCACCGGCATGACGCAGCCGAGAATGACGTCGTCGACCTTCGAGGTGTCGATGCCGTTGCGGTCGCGCAACGCCGCCAGCGTCTGGCTGGCCAGCGATACGGACGTGACGCGGTGCAGGCTGCCGTCGGGCTTGCCCTTGCCGCGCGGTGTGCGCACGCAATCGTAGATGTAGGCGTCTGCCATTCTGTGCGTCCTCTCCCGGTCGCTCCCGCTTCGTTGTCTTGCGCCGCCGAGTTCGCGGACTGCGAAACTCGTCTCGAGTCTCGGCGGGCGTTGGAGCGAAGTCTTCGTTGCGTTGAAAATCGTGCGATGCGTGATGGACCTATTCTAAATCGTAGGCGGTTGTGGCGACACGCCGCAGTGGCCGTCCCATCCACGTTGCTGGCACGTCGCCCCCCCGGCACGGTAGGATCAATTGACGCATTGGTAAAGTTGGTCCTGACTGATCCGTGCCGTTCATGCACGGCGTAGCGTTGCGGCCACCTGAACAGGAGCACCGAGGCATGGCAGGTCTTGCAGGTCCGATAGATGCCCAGATCGGCATCGTGGTCGTCGGTCACGGCGAACGCGGCAAGGACTATTCCAACGCGATCCTTCTCGGCCATGCCCGCACAGTCGGCGAGGCGTTGCCCGGAGTGCCGGTGGCGGGCGGCGTGTTGAGCGGCTTGCCGCATCTGGAAGGCGCGCTGGCCAAGGTCGCCAACGAGGGCGCTCGGCGCATCCTCGTCTATCCTTATTTCATGGCGGCGGGGTTCTTCGTCGGCACCAAGATCCCGAAGCGAATCGCCGAAGCTGGGTTCGGCGGGCGCTGCACGGTGTTGGCGCCGCTGGGTGCCGACCCCGGGCTGCCGTCGCTCATCATGCGCAAGGCGGTCGCCGTGGCCGAAGACGAATTGAAGCATCCGGCCGGCCAATGCCGCCTGCTGCTCGCCGGCCATGGCTCGAAGGTGTCGCGGGCTTCCGCCGAAGCGACGGAAGCGGTGGCGGCGGCGCTGCGCAGCATCGGCGGCTTCGCCCATGTCGCGACGGCCTACCTCGAGGAAGCGCCGTTTCTCGATGATGTGATCGTCGCCGAAGATACCCCGACCGTCATCGTCGGCTTCTTCAACGGCGATGGACTGCACGCCGGCGAGGACGTGCCGGAGGCGATGGAGAGTGCGAAAGGGCCCGTCGCCTATACGGGTGCCATCGGCGCCATGCCGGAAGTGGCGGGACTGATCGCCAATGCGATAGAAACCGCTGTTTGCGAAATGCAGGCGAAACTGCATCGGGCTGTTTGAGCTGCGGCCTCGTGCGCGAGATCACATCGCCTGTCGCAGCCTGTCGAACCCAGCGTCGAGATCGCGTTTCAAATCGTCGACCGCTTCGAGGCCGATGTGGATGCGCAGCGCCGGACCGGGCTCGCGCCACGCGGTCGCCGTGCGGTAGCTTCTGGGATCGAACGGCAGGATGAGGCTCTCGTACCCGCCCCACGAAAAGCCCATGCCGAATAGCTCGAGATGATCGACGAACGCCGCGAGCGCGGCTTCGGGGACCGCCTTCAGCGTGAACGCGAACAAGCCCGAAGCGCCCTTGAAGTCGCGCCGCCAGATGTCGTGGCCGGGGTGGCTCGGCAGCGCCGGGTGCATGACGCGCGCGACTTCCGCACGCGCTTCCAGCCAGCGTGCGATTTCGATGCCCGACTGGTGATGTCGCGCCATCCGCACGTCGAGTGTTCTGAGGCCCCGCGCGGCGAGAAACGTCTCCTCCGACCCCGCGCACAGTCCCATGGCTTCCTTGATGCGGTCGAGGTGGGGCGCGGCGCGGGCGTTGCCGGTGACGACGCCGAGCATGGCATCGGCATGGCCGACGATGTATTTGGTGCCGGCCTGGATCGAAACATCGACGCCGTGATCGAGCGGGCGCAACAGCAGCGGCGTCGCCCAGGTGTTGTCCATCAGCACCCAGGCGCCTTTGGCGTGCGCTTCCGATGCGATCGCCGGTATATCCTGCATCTCGAACGTCTGCGAGCCGGGGCTTTCGGTGAACACGAGGCGGGTTCTCGCGCCGATGAGTTCGCCGATTCCCGCCCCGATCAGCGGATCGTAATAGCGGGTCGTGATGCCCATCGCTTTCAGCGTCGTGTCGCAGAATTTGCGCGTCGGCTGGTAGACGGTGTCGACCATCAAGATGTCGTCGCCCATCTCGACGAAGGCGAGCAGCGCCGCCGCGACCGCTTGCAGGCCGGAGCAGGTGAGCAGGCAACAGGCGGCACCGTCGAGCGCGGTGAGTGCGTCGCACAGCGCCGTCGTCGTCGGCGTGCCGCGGCGGCCGTAGGTGTAGGGCTGGGTGCGCGACTTGAGGGCTGCAAGCGTCGGAAACAGCACCGTCGAGCCGCGAAACACCGGCGGGTTGACGAAGCCGAAGTTGGCGTCGGGATCGCGACCGAGATGGACCACCT
>JBKBNR010000270.1:0-3478 GCA_046295315.1 Hyphomicrobiaceae bacterium | reverse complement strand
TGGAAGTTCGGCAGATCGTTGATCTCGAGCCCCTTCTCCTTGGAGCTCGGCGCATCGGGGAAGCTGGCGTGACGTTCCTCGTCGAACACGATCAAGGGTCTGAGATCGCCGGATTTGAGGAACTGCGCCACGTCGCCCGGCTCCTCGTAGATCATGTCGGTGTGACCGCCGACGGCGGAGGCGTATCGCTCGGCGGGCTTGCCGAACGGCACGTTGACGATCTTGACGCCCTTGGTCGCCAGATACTTCAGCGTGATGTCGTCCATGGTGCCGTAGCCCGACGTCGCGCAGCGCAGCTTGCCCGGATTGGCCTTGGCGTGCGCGACGAGGTCGTCGAACGTTTTGAACGGACTATCCTTGTTGACGAAAATCATCGACGGCGAACTCTGCATCATGCCGATGTAGGCGAACTTGTCCGGCGTGTGGGTGCCGATGCCGGCGGCCCAGGCCGAGACCGACAGCGCGATCAGCGTACCGACGCTGTGGCCGTCGGGCGCATCGGTCAACAGGCGGGTCAGGCCGGCGTTGCCGGAAGCACCCGCGATGTTGGCGACCGGCATCGAGACGCCGAGGAGCGGTTCGGCGAACTGAGCGAACTTGCGGCCCATCAGGTCGGCGCCGCCGCCTGGACCAAACGTGACGATGACGTCGATGGGGCGCGAGGGATATTTCTCTTGCGCCGTGGCTGTCCCGACGGACAATGCCGTGCCGGCGAAGACTGCGACGGCCGCTGCCGACGCCAGCCACCGCTTGGTAACGGTACCCATTTCGTCTCTCCTTGGTTGAGAAATCCCGGCGTTATGGCCGCCTTTGGAATTTCCGTTGCGTCTCCCGAACCCTGTGCGCAAATCTGAGGCGGAGAATTTCCGTTGGCTTCGGTCTCGGTCCTCGACATCGCAGGCGTCACCACATAAAATGGGACACCATGTCTTATCGATAACACCTTGCGGCGATCTGTCAACGCCGTCAGAGCGCAATTCGATCGCGCGGCGACTGCCTCGAGCAGCCGGGGCGGCATTCATGGGAACAACGGTCAACGCGGAAATGCCATGAAAGACATCATCGTGAAGGACGAGCCCGACACACAGGACAGGCTTTCGGCGCTCGAGAAATCGATGCTGGTGCTGGAGGCCATCGTCGATCATCCCCAGCCCATCAGCCTGCCCGAGTTGACGCTGCGCCTCGGCATGCCGCGCCAGACGATCCACAGGCTGCTGCAGCAGTTGACCGACAACGCGCTCATCATCCGCATCGCGGCCCACGACCGCTACACGGTCGGCCCGCGCCTGTCGCAACTCGCCTTCGCCACCCTGCGCTCCCGCAACCAGACGGCGACGGTGCGTGCCATACTCAGCGAACTCGTCGCTGAGACCGGCGAAACCTGCAATGTCGGCGTTCTCGACGACCTCGACTTCGTCTATGTCGAGCGCATCGAGTGCGAGTGGTCGTTGCGCGTCCATCTCACCGCCGGTTCGCGGGTGCGCGCGCACTCGACCTCGGGCGGCAAGGTGATGCTGGCCTACATGGACCCCGATGTGCGCCACAAACTTCTGCGCTCGCGCAAGCTCGAAGCCTTCACGCCGTCCACGATCACGTCGCTCGGCAAGCTCGAAAGCCAGCTCGAACGCATCCGCCAGCAGGGTTATGCATTGAACGACCGCGAGCAGAACGTCGGCATCGTCGGCATCGCGGTTCCGATCCTCGATAGCAACGGCGACGCCATGGCCGCATTGGCCCTGCACGGCCCCGACTCGCGCCTCACTGTTAAATCGGCGGTGTCGTTCGTGCCGCCACTGCAGGCCGCCGCCCAGCGCCTTGCGGCAGCGTGGACGTATTGAGGGTCGAGCTAGCGAACAACCGGTCCGCCCCATGCGCCGACGTCGAGGCGGAAGTCGTCAACGCGCGATGTGCGCCAGCACCACGTCGGCGGCGCGCTCGCTCGGCGTGCCGTGGACGAGCAGCATCCGCTCCGGTATCCGCAGCAAGCCATCGATCTGGTGCTGCCGCGCGCGGCCGTCGCGCAGCAGGTGCGCCAGCGCCTCAGCCAGCTGTTCGCCGTTGCACGCCTCTTGAATGAATTCCGGATAGATGTTGCGACCGGCGACGAGGTTGGCCAGGACGATCGACGGCACCTTGACCAGAAACCGCAGGTGCCGTGCCACGCCGTCGACCCGGTAGGCGACGATGGCGGGCGTGCCGGCGAGCGCCAGTTCCAGCGTCACCGTGCCTGAGGCGGCCAGGGCCGCATCGGCGAGGCGGAATGCCGCGAACTTGTCGTCCTCGCCGGCGACGAGATGCGGGCGCACCGGCCAGTGGGCGAGTTCGGCTTCTATGAGACCGCGCACGCTGGCGACCGCCGGCACCACGACTTCGGGCTCGATGCCTTTCGCCACCAGTGCGCGGAGGCTTTCGCCGAACGGGCGCATCAGGCGCGCGACCTCGGATGGTCGACTGCCCGGCAGGACCACGATCACGGGTCGTCCTTTGACGAGGCCGAGCCGTGCCGCAAGGCCGGCACCGTCGCGGCTCTTGATCCAGTCGTAACGCTCGATCATCGGATGGCCGACGTAGGTGCAGGGCGGGCCACCGAGGCGCGCATGCGCCGCCGGCTCGAACGGCAGCAGGGCCATCACATGATCGACGTAGGGCCGCATCTTGCGCGCGCGGCCGGGGCGCCAGGCCCACACGCTCGGGCTCACATAGTCGACGATGGGGATCGAGGGGCGGCGCCGCCTGATGCGCTTGGCGATCGGGTGCGTGAACTCGGGGCTGTCGATGATGACGACGATGTCCGGCTCGAACGCCAGCGCCGCGTCGACGGCCGTGTAGACACGCCGCACGATGGTCGGCAGTCGCTTCAGAATTGCCGCCGGGCCCATTACCGCCACATCCGACAGCGGGAACACCGATTTCAGCCCCTCCGCTTCCATGTGCTCGCCGCCGACGCCCGCGTATGTGATGGCGCCGGCGTGGCGATCGGCGAGGGCGCGCATCAGGCGGCCACCGAGCAGATCGCCGGAATGTTCACCCGCGATGACGACGATCCGCAGCGACCGGCCAGCCAGCGCCATCGCCTGATGTTCTGCTGTCACACCCGCCTTGCCAGCCTCAGCCATGCGGCGCATCCCCTTGGTCTGCGATGCCGACCACGAACACGCCGGCTCGATCGGCGGCGCTGATCGCATCGGACGCAACGCCCGCGGTAAACCGTTTCAACCGCACCGCGATGCCGGCAAGGCCGGCCGACGCGACGGCGGCGATAACCTCCGGGGTCACCTCGCGACCGGCCGCAAGCACCGCGACACCGGCGCGACGCTTGATGCGCCGGTCACCCCATTGGCGATGCGCCGCGGCCCGCTCCAGCATCGCCACGACGCCCTCTCCGCATTCGACCGCCAGCACATGCCCGCGCACCGAGACAACCGCCCGCGCACCGCCGAACGGCGCCATCGCCATAATCACGGCATTGGCCTTGCGC
>JBKBNR010000269.1:0-3540 GCA_046295315.1 Hyphomicrobiaceae bacterium | reverse complement strand
CGCCGAGCAGCGGCTGCCATTCGGTGATCGAGAGACCGGAATCGGTGAGCCGCGTCGCGCCGCCGACGACGATCATCGCCAGCACCAGAAGCGCGACGAATGTGAGCCATACCCGCACGGCTGCGTCGGCCGGCATTTGGCGGATGTCCACACCTCGCGTGCCCGTGATCGTCGCCATGTCCCGTCCGTCCTTGTTGACGCCCATCGTGTCTGGTTCTAAGGCCGTGCTCCAGAACACGTTACAGACCGTATATCGCCCGTCACGACCGATCGATCAATGCACATCGTCTACGCACCGCAGCGCCATCTGGAGCAGCACAATGACCATGCGCACGCGCAAACTGATCGGCACGGTGGCGCTGTTCGTGCTGATCGCAATTTACGCGCTGCTGGCGCTGGCGGCGGCGATCGTGCTGCAGATCAACGAGGCGTCGAAGATCGTCGAGCTCGTCTACTACGCGGTTGCCGGATTGCTCTGGATCATACCCGCAGGCGCCATCATCGCCTGGATGGGGCGGCCCGACCCGCCGACGTGACGACGTGACGTCTGCGGCGACTTGGCGACGTGTATGCTCGGCGTCAGGCGGCGCTGTCCGTCCTTCGGCTGAAGGCGTTCCACAACGCAAACGGCATACCGCTGAGCATAACTTTGACGAGGCGGATATCCTGGAAATCGCCGTTGAGCGACAGCCGCGGCAGCGCCGTCAACGCGTCGGCGTGGGCCGCCTCGATCATCCCCTTGCGCGTCGTCACCGCGGTCGCGACGCCGATCTCTCGGGCGATGCGAAACTCGCGCGCGCCGGCGCTCTGCTCGCATCCGTAAGGATAGCTGAAATGCCGGCACGGCTTGCCGATCTCGGCCTCGATACGCGCGATGCTGGCGGTGATTTCGCGGCGCGCCTCGTCCTCGTCGATCTTGGCCAGCGCCAGGTGGCGGCAGGTATGCGCGCCGATCGTCACCAGGGGATCACGCGCGAGGGCCCGTATCTCGTCCCAAGTCAGCATCAACTCGCGGCATAGCTGCTCGCTGGAAATTCCCCGATCGACAGACAATTTGTCGACGATAGCGCGCGCCTCGAGTTCGGGAAGGCGGCGGAGCTGCCAGTAGATCTCGTCGAAGGCCGCTTCCTTCTCGGCGGCCGTCGCGGAAGCATAATCGAGCGACCGCCCGCGAATGGCGACGGTGATCGACGGACTCGAAGCGGCGATCGCTCTCTCCAGCATCAGCCACCACAGCTCACCCCTGCCGTCGACATAATCGGTGGGGATGTAGACCGTGAAGGGGATGCCGTAGCGTTTGAAGATCGGATAGGCGACGGCATGGTTGTCGCGATAGCCGTCGTCGAAAGTAAAGCAGGCGAAAGGTCGACGCGCCTCTCCTTGCGCCAGCCGGGCCGGCACCTCGTCGAGCGCCAGAATGTCGAACCCCTGCTCGATGACGTACTGGATGACGGCTTCGAGAAATTCCGGCGCCACTTTCAGAATGCGGTTCGGCTCGAAGTCGGCGGGCGGCGCCGGGTCGACCCGGTGCAACATGAAGATGACGCCGGCGCCGCGGGTGTAGGGTGCCGCCAGCGTATCGGCACCGGTATAGTGCATGGCAGCCAGGGCGGCCCTGAGAATGCGAGTGGTTCGGCGGCTCACGTCTGAACTCCCGGCGGCTGAATGCGCGGATCATTCCAGGATGACGCCATTCGCGCCATCGCCACGAGTCCCGCTGGGGGCTCGACCGCCCAGACTTGCAAATGCCATGCAGATCGCCCGGCGAAACGTGTGAGCCGGGCGAATAGTTCAGCAAAGGGTTAACCCAAACGCCGCATCCGATCCCAACCCTTGCCGCGACGAACGATCACGCCGTGGCCACGCCGAGCTGCGGTCCCCCTCCACGACGCACATACTTCTGTGCCGACGATGCCTTGACCTCTGCGCGGTTGAGACGCAGCAGCTCGATGTCGGTCACCTCGAAGCCGAGGAACGTACCCGGCGGATCGGACAACGCGGGGGCCTTGCGCCGCAGATCACCGACCGTAATGCCCGCGTCGACACGGCCCTGGATGGTTTCGAACAGCAATCGCGCTTCTTCGTACCTACCGGTGACGATGATGTGGTCGTAGGCCTCATCCAGCGCGTCGAGCAACAGGTTGAGCCGCTCGTCGTCGAGTTGATCGGCAGGCCCATCGGGGTCGAGGGGGCTACCCGAAGCGATGACATGCACCGACGATCCGGGGATGCTCTGAATGACGTCCTCGAAGCTGGCGTTGCCGAGCATCAAATCGACGATGCCGGGCGTCGTCGCAAGTCCAGACTGGCGCGCGAAACCGGCGCCGCTGGCGCTCCAGTCGATCAGCACCACCTGCAATCCCTCGCGCTCCAACTCCTCCGCGAGTTCGATCGCTTCGGTGCTAGCGTCGATCAGGTTGGTCTCGCCAGCAACGAGGGTGCGGAAGCCGCCCTTTTCCGGCGCGATGGCGCGAAGCTGCCGCGCAAGTCTGGCGACTGTCGAAATCTCCGCGACGCCGGCCGCGTCGTCGGCCGCAGCGACGTTACCGCGGTCGGATTTCGACGCGACGCTTCCCGTTGCCCGGTTGGTCGCGGCCAGCGGCACCGCGGCGACGTCACCAGCGCGCTGCGTCTGCGCGCGCATCGCTGCACCCATTGCCTCTGGCGCCGCGTGATCGCTCGCCCGGCGCTTCGGATTGGCAGGGTTACCGCCCCGCGCGCCGACCAGCAATGCCCGCGTGATGACCCACGCGATGCCGAGCAATAGCGTTGCGACGGCGGCGAGCGCCGTATACGGGCCCTTCTTCGGGAACACCGGCACGCTGGATGCCAGCGCCGTCGAATTGATCTGCGCCTCTACGGGCACGGCACGGCTATCGGCCCGTACCTTGTTGGCCTCGTATTGCGATTGCAGGCGCTCGAGCTCTGAACGCTTCGATTTGGCGACCGCTTCCAGCGCCCTGAGCTCGACCTCGCTGGTCGACGTGCTGACGACCTGCGACTTCATCTCGTCGAGGCTCTTCGCCACCGAAGCCTCGCGCATCGCCGCGACCTTCGCCTCCTTTTCGAGGCTGTCTGCGACCTTCGCGACCTCGGTCGCGATCTGGCGGCGCAGGCCGTCGAGATCGGCGTTGAGCTGGCGCATGCGTGGATGGCCGGGCAACAGCGTCGCGGAAAGTTCTGAAATCTCGCGCTCGAGGCGCACACGCTGTTGCGCGAGGCTCTGGATCAACGGCGACTTCTGCACGTCGGGCTGGGCTTCCGCACTGCCCGCGCGCATCAATTCGCGCGCCGACTTGGCTCGCGCCTCGGCCTCGCTCCGCGCCGCCTTGGCCTTGGTCAGCTCCGCGGTCAAATCGCCGAGTTGCTGGACGTTGAGGCCGGTGCCCTGGGGGCCGCCCTTGAAGATGTCCTTGGCGGCCTTGAATCGCTCCACCTCGGCCTCGGCCTGCTGCACTTCGTCCCGCAGGCGAACGATCTTCGGCTCGAGCGCCCGCTGCACCTCGTCGGTTTCGAGAACGGTCTGCTTGGCCAAGGTCT
>JBKBNR010000268.1:0-3599 GCA_046295315.1 Hyphomicrobiaceae bacterium | reverse complement strand
GTCGACGAGGTCATGGGGGCCGCCGAGCTCTTCGAGACGATCGAATACCCGATGCTGATGCACTGCAAGTCGGGCGCCGATCGGGCCGGCCTGATGAGCGTGCTGTACTGCCACTTCCGTCTCGGCCAGCCGATCGACGTCGCCAAGCATCAGTTGTCGCTGCGTTATGGCCACATCCGCCAGGCCGACACCGGTATTCTCGATTACTTCTTCGATCGCTATCTGGCCGACAATGCCCGCCACCCCATTGCCTTCGTCGATTGGTTGCAGACCAACTACGATCCCGACGAGTTGAAGCAGAGCTTCCGGTCGAATGGCTGGGCGAACCGGCTTGTCGACAGCGTGCTGCGGCGCGAGTGAACGCTTTGCGTGTGCTGCGGGTGGGGGGCTTCAGTCGCCGTCATGAAGCAGTTGCGAGCGTACCAGCTCAGCGTAGGGTCCTGAACGCGCAATCAATTCGCTATGGCGGCCGGTCTCGACGATACGCCCCTGATCCATCACGCAGATGAGATCGGCATTCTGCACCGTCGCAAGCCGGTGCGCGATGACCAGCGTCGTGCGCCCGCGCTTGAAACGATCGAGCGCCGTATGCACCAGCATTTCCGATTGCGTATCAAGAGCGCTCGTCGCCTCGTCGAGCAGCAGGATGGGCGCGTCTTTGAGAATGGCGCGGGCGAGAGCGAGGCGCTGGCGCTGGCCGCCGGAGAGGCGCAGACCGCGGTCGCCGATCTGCGTGTCGTAGCCGTCCGGCTGCATGGAGATGAATTCGTCGGCGGCAGCGGCTGTGGCGGCGGCGATGATCGCCTCGTCGCTGGCGTCGAGGCGGCCGAGCGCGATGTTGGCGCGGATGGTGTCGTCGAACAGCGTCACGTCCTGGCTGACGATGGCGATCTGCGCGCGCAGGCTTTCGAGCGTCACGTCACGGACATCGCGGCCGTCGATCAGAATGGCGCCGGCGGTCACATCGAACAGGCGCGGCACCAGATTGATCAGCGTCGATTTGCCGGCGCCCGAGCGGCCGACGAAAGCGACCGTCGATCCGCCGGGGATGTCGAGCGTCACATCGCGCACGGCATGCTCGCTTGCCCCGCCGCCGTAGCCGAACGAGACGCCGTCGAAGCGCACGTCGCCGCGCGTCACGGTGAGCGGCGTGGCGTCGGACCGGTCGACGATCTCGGGCTTTTCATCGAGGATGCCGTAGATGCTCTCGATGGCGGCGAGCCCCTCCTGCACGCGCCCCGCCAGGTTGCCGAGCGCGCGGATCGGCTGCGAGGCCATCAGCAGCGCCGTCACGAAGCCCATGAAGTCGCCTACGGTGGAAACGCCGCTGGTGATGCGCCAATGCGCGAAGGCGATCACGCCGGCCACCGCGAGGCCGCCGAAGGCTTCGAGCATCGGGTCAATGCGCGAGCGCGTCCGCACCGTCTTGAGGCGCAGATTGTAGACTTCCTCGAAGGCCGCGTTGACCCGCCCGGAGGCGTAGTCCTCGAGGCGGAATGTCTTGACCAGTCGGGCGCTGGAGAGCTTTTCGGCAAGTTCGTTGGTGACGCCGCCGAGTTCCGCCTGCGTGCGTTTCGCCACCCGGCGCAGCCGCTCCGACAGGGCGATAATCGGCCCCGCGGCGAGCGGATAGACCCCGAGCACGATCAGCGACAGCGCCCAGTCGAGATAGATCATCGTCGCGATGAGCACGAGGATCGACAGCGTGTCGCGCACCGCCGTGTTGACGCTCGCCATCATCGCCACCTCGAGGTAGGCGACGTCGTTGGTCATGCGCGACATCATGCGGCCGGGAGGCTCGCGCGAGAGGCGCGCGAAATCGGCGTGCATCAGGTGGGTGAAGGTGCGCTGCTGGATGTCGGTGGTGATGCGGTAGACGATGCGGCTCGTGGTCAGCGCATGCAGATAGAGAAAGATGCTGCGCAGCGCCGTCACCGCGACGATGGCGCCGAGCACCCAGGGCAGTAGCGACGCACTTTCCGGGCCGCTCTTCATCAACAGATCGAACGACGACTTGATGATCAGCGGATAGCCGCCGGTCACGGCCGCAAGGCACGCTGTTAAGAACAGAGCTACGGCAAGTTGCCGCCAGCGCGGCCAAACCCAGTCGTCGAGGAAGCGACCAAGCAGCCGCCTCGAAGCTGCGTCGAAGCCGCTCTGCCCGCGCCCCTGTGAGGGCGGCGTCAGCGGCGGCGGCGCCGTTTCGACAGTCGGTTGGCTCGCCACGCTGCGGCTGCTCCAGTTCGGGTCGATGGTGTGCAGCGTTTAACCCGAGGCATGGCCCCTTGTCGCCATGTTTCGCGCCGCTCTTTGGAGGGGCCCGGACGGTCCGCCGAATCAGCCGCCGGCGTTCGTCTCGGGGTCGAGCAGGCGGTGCATGTGGACGATGAAATAGCGCATGTGCGCGTTGTCCACAGTGCGCTGAGCAGCGCCCTTCCAGGCTTTTTGCGCCTCGGCATAATTGGGATAGATGCCGACGATGTCGAGTTGCGCGAGGTCGCGGAAGGTGGTTCCGCCGAGGTCGGTCAATTCCCCGCCAAAGACGAGATGCAGGAGTTGCTTGGTCTCGGGTTTTTCGGCGCTGCTCATGTTCGGTCCTCGTCGGCGGTGGTTGGTCTCGCGTCGTTCGCCCGTGATGCGCGGAACTTCTGTGGCCATGTTGCATCGCAACATCGGAGTGAAATTGGTTTACGCTACCGCTTAAGGGTTTGGGAAGCGACTTGTGCGATGCTGGGTGTCGCACGGGTCTTCAGAGGCCCCTCGAATGTCGACAGATCGAGGAAGCGCGGGCGGGATGATCTCCCCCCGCGTTTTTCGTTGGCCGCTGCCGCTTCACGGCGGGCCGGGCCTGCGGCCTGTCGGCCCGCCGATCGGAGCGGGGCTTTTCGTTGGCCGCTGCCGCTTCACGGCGGGCCGGGCCTGCGGCCTTTCCCCCGATCGGCCGAGCGCAGCGCGGACGCGAATCGGCGAGACGTAGAAACTGTTCCGCCCGAACGGATTGTCGAATATCGGAAACTAACTCAGCCCAGCCGCCCACGAGGCGGCCATGTCCAGCACCATGCCGCCGATGAGAATCAATCCGGCATCGCGGTTGGAGCGGAACCGCCTCAGACAATTGTCGGGGTCGTCGATGTTCAGCGTGGCCACCTGCCAGGCGAAATGCAAGCCGACCAGTACGAGCGCGATGAAGGTGATGAGATGCGCGCCGGCAAGGAAGATCGCGGCGGCCCAGAATACGACCGCGCCGAAATAAAAGGCGCCGACCCACGCAGGTGTCGCGGCGCCGAAATGCAGCGCCGTCGACTTGAGGCCGAGCATCACATCGTCCTCCTTGTCCTGATGCCCGTAGATGGTGTCGTAACCGAGCGTCCACAGCACCGACCCCACGTAAAGCAGGATGGCGGGGGTGTGCACGTCGCGCATCACCACCGCCCAGCCGACCAGCGCACCCCAGTTGAAGGCGAGACCGAGCACCAGTTGCGGCCAGTTGGTCAGCCGCTTCATGAACGGATAGACCAGCACCAGCGCCAGCGAGGAAATCGCCAGCCAGATCGTGTAGGTATTGAACTGCAGCAGCACCGCAAGGCCGGTCAGCCCCA
>JBKBNR010000267.1:0-3625 GCA_046295315.1 Hyphomicrobiaceae bacterium | reverse complement strand
TCGGTTGGGGGACGCCGACTTTTGTTTCGAGGAACCAGAAGACCGGGTGGATCGCGAAGAAGGCTGCGAGGACGCCGAACAGTCCCTTCTGAAGCGAGGAGAAGCCCTTCCGGCGACGGGGGGAGAGGACGCCGAACAGTCCTTCCAGAAGGCTCGCGAAGCCCTTCGTGCGACGTGGGGGAGCGAGGTCGTCAAAGGAGGTCGTGGTGGTCGCGTGTGGCGTCGCTCCGACAGGGTCGCGTGAAGCTCGGCGACTCCGTTGACGCCGAGCGACATCATGCCCCTCGGCTCGTCGCGCGACGAGGGCAGATTGTCCAGCCGGCGCTGGATATCAGCCGCGTCGAACCCGCGTGGCGCGACGGGCGCCCCGCGCGGCGCCGCCAACCGCGTCTCGACAGGTTCAGCCAGAACGCGCGCCAGGAAATCGTCACTGATGCGATCCTTGGGATGGCGCTGTGGGGTTTTCGACGCCGTCGTGGTGACGGATGGAAGTGGGGAACGCACCATGGAACGCGATGCCGGCGGCGGTTCTACGACGATGCGTTGCCCGACCACATGCGACGGCGGCGCCGCCGGCCGCTGTGCGACACTCGAAGGGCGCGGCGGTGGAGCGGTGGCCGCGCCCGACTTGACCGCCGCCAGAGAACGCGATCGCGGCAGCAATGCGCCGGATGCGCCACCGGATGCGACCGTTGACGGCTGGGGCGTGGCGGAGCCCGGCGGATCGGACGCGGACGCCGTTTCCGCCGCGGCGCGCATCACCGGTGACGCCGTGGTCTGCTCGCGATCACGCTCGCGGCCGCGATGCCACGGCAGCACTTCGCGCTCCTGCGTCGAAGCAATCGGCGGATCGTCCGAGCGATTACGCTGCAGCGGCGACGTTCCGGGCAGCGCGCGCGGCTCCAGCCCCTTGTGCACCTCGAGCATCAGTTCGCGCCACATCTCGGCGGGCAGGTTGCCGCCCATCACCTTGCGCATCGGGCTGCCGTCGTCATTGCCCATCCAGATGCCCAGCGTCATGTGCGCCGTGTAGCCGATGAACCAGGCATCGCGGTAATCCTGCGTCGTGCCGGTCTTGCCGGCCGCCGGATGGCGCGGCAGCGCAGCCCGGCGCCCCGTGCCGGCGACGAGCGCGGCGTTGAGCATGTCGTTCATCGATCCGGCGATTTCCTCGCTGACGACACGTCCGTGGTCGGTATGGGCGCGCGCATACAGCACGCGACCCGAGTTGACGCGGACGCGGCGAATAACGTGCGGCTCGATGGCGAGTCCACCGCTGGCCAGCACACCGTAAGCGCCGGTCAGTTCCAGCAGCGTCACCTCCGACGTTCCGAGCGCGATGGAAGGATCGTGCCGCAACTCGGAGCGAATGCCGAGACGCCGCGCGGTGTCGGCGACACTCGCAATGCCGACGTCCATGTTGAGGCGCACCGCGACCGTATTGATCGACTGCGCCAGCGCCTGCCGCAAGGTCAGCGCACCGACATGATCGCCGTTGTCGTTCTTCGGCGACCATCCGTCGATGCTCAGCGGCAGATCATAGGTGATCGTCTCGGGCGTCAATCCCTTCTCGAGCGCCGTCAGGTAGACGACCGGCTTGAACACCGACCCCGGCTGCCGCTTGGCCCGCGTCACCCGGTTGAACTGGCTCTCCTCATACGATCGGCCGCCGACCAGCGCACGAATGCCGCCGTTCCGGTCGATGGCAACGAGGGCCGCCTGGCTGGCGCCCATTGCCTTGCCGCGCTTGTCGATGGACGATGCGACCACCTCGTTGGCGAGCTTTTGTAGCGACGGGTCTATCGTCGTTTCGACGATCAACTCGTCCTGACCGTCGCCGAGTACCGGCGGCAGCTTTTCGAGGACGAGATCGATCAGGTGCTCATAGCCGGTGATGACGCGGTTCTGCTTCAGCTCGGCGAACTGCACTTTCTGCCGCTTCGCTTTTGCCAGATCGGCTTGCGAGATAAATCCGGCGTCGTGCATCTTTTCGAGCACGGAAACGCCGCGCTGCCGCGCCAGTTGCACGCTGGCGGTCGGCGCATAGCGCGACGGCGCCTTCAACAGACCTGCCACAAGTGCCGCTTCCGCGAGCGTGAGCGCTCGCGCCGATTTGTCGAAATAGCGCTGCGCCGCGGCCTCGATGCCGTAAGCGCCGGCGCCGAAGTAGACGCGGTTGAGATAGAGTTCGAGAATTTCGCGCTTGCTCAGTCGCACCTCGAGCCAAAGCGCCAGCGCCAGTTCGTCGAACTTGCGCGACATCGTACGATCCGACGACAGGAAAAGGTTCTTCGCAAGCTGCTGCGTCAACGTCGAGCCGCCCTGCACGAAGCGGCCGGCGCGCAGGTTTGCGAAGGCGGCGCGCGTCATGCCCGCCGGATCGATGCCCCAATGCGAGAAGAAGCGGCGATCCTCGGTCGCAACCACGGCATTGATGACATGCTCTGGCAGCATGTCGATCGGCATGAACGCATGCACTGTACCGCGGTCGGCGATCAGCGAGCCATCGCGGGCCATGATGCGGATAACGGGCGTGCGCTCCTTGGCCCGCACCGCCAGCGGATTGGGGAACTCGGTCGTGTAGTGAATGAGCATGATGCCGATCCACCCCGCACCCGCCGCCACGACGGCGAGGCACGCATAGGCCGCGATCTTGAGGCGGCGCATGGCGCGCGAGCGCTTGTCGATCTGGTCGCCGCCACGCCCGCCGCCACCCGCACCGCCGGGTGCGATTGCGGGCGATGGGATTGCATCGACATTCGGTGCCGTCGTCGCTACGGGTGCCGCGTCATCGGGAGGCTTCGCCGACGGCTCGGCTGTCGGCGTCGTTGAAGACTTGGCGCTGGCCGCCGGTTTGGCGAACCCCAGCATCCGGGCGAACGCCAGCAGCGGCGAGTCCTCCGCCCGCCGGCCGGGTTGACTTGAGGTCTGCGATTGCGTGGCCGCGGGTTCACCGCCTGCCGATGCTGGCGGCGTCGCCGCGTCGTATTTCGGCGCGGGCGAACCCTGCGGCGATGCGTAATGGGGCGGCGGCGTAGATTTCGGATAGTTCGGCGGCGGCGTCGCCACGGTTGCCGGATCGAACGTTTTTGCCGGCGCTGCAGAGCCATTCCGCGCTCGGATCGAGGCGGCAGAGGCGGCAGAGGCACCGGCGGCAGAGGATTGCGGCGCGTGCGGGGACGCCGCCGCCGGAAACGGCAGTTGCGGCTCGACAGTGGGCGTCATGCCCCCTGATCGGTTGAAGGGACGCATCGCGCTCATCCCGGAGTGAATCATCCAAAACGGCATTGCCAATCATCGGCACACGCCTTTGCAGACAGTACTCGGACGGTGACTAACGCCTGGTTAACCAAGCCGTCGGCGAATCTCCCGTGATTTCGGATGCACCTGAACGACACGGGAATTCTGCTTCCCAGCGCAGGCAATCGTGTTTACGCTGACCGCAAATGCCGAGCCTCGGACGCGGAGTTACGAAATGACATTTCCTCCGTAGGTGCCGCGCTACGCTGGCAGTGCTGCTCGCGGTGTTGGCTTCGGCCCCCTCATCGGTTCTGGACATTCGGTCGGCGCACGCGCAAGCCGCAAGTGCCAACGACAAGAGCGCCTTAGAAGCCGCCAAGGAACT
>JBKBNR010000266.1:0-3628 GCA_046295315.1 Hyphomicrobiaceae bacterium | reverse complement strand
GAAGTAGGTGTAGGCGTTGGGGTCTGTTTCCCAACCCTTGCACTTCAAAATGCGACCGGGCTGGCCACCACCAGAATCATTGCCGGCCCGCGGCACGGCGTCACCGAACGGTACGCCCTCCCCGAACTGCGAGTATTCCTTGAGCGGGCCCTTTTCGAGCCGCTGCTGATCGCGCAGCTTGACGCGGCACAGGTTCAAAACGCCGTCCTGCATGGGCGCCAGAACCTTCTGCCCGCGGCCCGTGCGCTCACGCTGGAACAGCGCCGTCACGATGCCGAGCGCCAGATGCAGGCCGGTGCCGCTGTCGCCGATCTGCGCGCCCGTGACGAGCGGCGGGCCCTCGCGGAATCCGGTCGTCGACGCCGAGCCGCCGGCGCACTGTGCGACATTCTCGTAGACCTTGCATTCCTCGTACTTGCCCGGCCCGAAACCCTTGACCGAGGCCATGATCATGCGCGGGTTGAGCTGCTGGATGCGCTCCCACGAAAATCCCATGCGATCGAGCGCGCCCGGCGCGAAGTTCTCCACCAGCACGTCGCAGGTCTTGACGAGACGCTCGAGAATTTCCTTGCCGCGCTTGTTCTTGGTGTCGATGGTGATCGAGCGCTTGTTGTGATTGAGCATCGTGAAATAGAGGCTGTCGGCGCCGGGCACGTCGACCAGCTGCTTGCGCGTTGCGTCCCCCTCGCCGGGTCGCTCCACCTTGATCACGTCGGCGCCGAACCAGGCGAGCAGCTGCGTGCACGTCGGACCGGACTGAACGTGCGTGAAATCGAGAACTTTGATGCCGTCGAGGGCTTTCATCTTTTTCTAATCTCCCGAGCGTGCCAGCCGCTTGGCTCGTGCAAGCGGTGCTGGTGGTGTTTCTTGGTCCTGCCGCCTGGTTGCAGCGCCGGAAATGGCCGCGTCGAAGTGCGCCGGCGACCTGGTCCGCGAGACCAGGCCGCCGCCGGAACTTCGGTCCTACTTGTACATCGTCTGGTTCTTGGTGCCCGGTGCGTACTCGCGCGGATCGATCCAGACGTTGACGACAGCGCACTTGCCGGTCTTGGCGATGGCTTCACGCGCGCGCCGCATCGCCGGCCCGATCTCGCCTGCATCGCGCACTTCCTCGCCGTAGCCGCCGAGCATGTGCGCGAAGATCGAAAACTCGACGTCGCCAAGTTTGTTGCCGATGTCGCCGCGGTTCTCGCCGTACTTGGCAATCTGGCCGTAGCGGATCTGGTTCATCGCCGAGTTGTTGCCGATGACCGCGAGGTAGGGTGCGCCGAAGCGGTTGGCCGTCTCCATGTCGAAGGCGGTCATGCCGAACGAGCCGTCACCATAGAGGCACATCACCTCCTTGTTCGGGTGAGCCAGTTTGGCGGCGAGCGCGAAGCCGGTGCCGACGCCGAGCGAGCCCAGGGCGCCGGGGTCCATCCACTGGCCGGGGCCGCGCGGACGCACGGCCTGCGCCGAGATCGTGACGACGTCGCCGCCGTCGCCGATGTAGATCGTATCCTCACCGAGGAATTCGTTGATCTCCCACGCAAGACGATAGGGATGGATGGGCGACTGGTTGGACGAGAACAGCGGCATCAGCTTGTCGAGCGCGATGGCCTCCGCCTGACGCAGCTTCTTCATCCACGCCTGGCGCTCCTGGCGCGCGCCCGCATCCGGCCCTGCCGAAACCGCCGCTGCGACCGCGGAGAGAATCGCGCCCGGATGACCAACGAGACCGAGCGAGATGTCGCGGTTCTTGCCGACGGTGCGGTAGTCCATGTCGATCTGCACCAGCGTCGGCACCGAGATGCGCTTGCCGTAGCCCATGCGGAAGTCGAACGGCGTGCCGATGATGATGAGCACGTCGGCGTCCTTGAAGGCCAGCGTGCGGGTGCGGTCGAAGTGGTGGGGATCGTCGGGGTGCAGCATGCCGCGGCTGGCGCCGTTGAGATACGCCGGCACATCGAGAGAACGCACGAAGTCGATCGCCTCCTTGTGGCTGCCCGACATCCAGACCTGCTGGCCGAACAGCACGGCGGGGCGCTTCGACTTGTTGATGATCGCAGCCAGCTTTTCGATGTCGGCGGGATCGCCGATCGAACGGCCCGACGCGCGATAGTGACCGGCCTTCGGGATGCGCGCCTTGTCGATGTGGATTTCGGCGTCGAGTACGTCGCGCGGGATTTCGAGGTACGACGGCCCGTAAGCGCCCGCATAGCACTCGCGCGCCGCCATCGAGATCATGTCGGCGACGCGGTCGGTCGAGAAGACGCCGGACGAGAACTTGGTGATCGGCGCCATCATGTCGACGTGCGGCAGGTCCTGCAGCGAACCCATCTTGTGCTGCGTCAGCGACGACTGGCCGCCGATATGGATGATGGGGCTTTCCGAGCGGAAAGCGGTGGCGACGCCTGTTACGGCGTTCGTGCAGCCGGGGCCGGCGGTCGTGACGACGCAGCCGAGCTTGCCGGTCTGGCGCGCGTAGCCGTCGGCGGCGTGGGCCGCGACCTGCTCGTGGCGGACGTCGATGACGCGGATGCCTTCGTCGATGCAGCCGTCGTAGATGTCGATGATGTGGCCACCACAGAGTGTGAAGATCGTATCGACGCCCTCGTTCTTCAGCGCCTTGGCGACGAGACGCCCGCCCGAGACGATGTTGGGGTCGGTACTCTTGCGATGAAGCGTATCTTCGGCCGTTGACGGGACGGCTTTGGTTTCGGCTGCACCAGTTGCGGCCATGTGACTTCCTCCTGTGAATCGGGATCGCGTGTTGTTGTTATTTTTCGCGTGTGAACGATGCTGAAACAACGGCGCGGAATTAGGGTATGTCGACGTGCTGCTGGACGTGGGCTCTGAGGCGAAGCGTGTGCTCGCGCACCAGTCGCTCGGCGAGATCGGCATCGCGATTGGCAATCGCTTCGACGATCTGGCGATGGTCGATGATCGAACGCTGGGCGCGATCCTTTTCGAAGATGGTTCGGTTGCGGATGGCGCGCACGTGCAGAAACAGTCCGTCGGCGATGTCACCGATGAGCCGATTGCCGCTGGCGCGCAGGATTGCCTGATGAAAGCGGATGTTGGCGTCCGAATATTCGCCCATGCGGCGACTGACGTCGTCGTAAGGCTGTGTGAGGTCGCGCAGTTCGGCGAGGCTGTCCGCCGGTGCCGTCTCGGCGGCGAGACGCGCGGCCATGCTTTCCAGCGCCGCCCACACCGTGATCATGTCGAGGATTTCGGCTTTGGTCCGCCGGACGATGAAGATGCCACGCCGTGCGACAACGCGCACGAGGCCTTCCTGATCGAGTTGGGCGAGCGCCTCGCGCAGCGGCGTGCGCGAGATGCCGAAGCGCGCCGACAGATCGCGTTCGTCGAGCCGCAGAATGGCCTTGTCGTCGTAGATGTTCATCTCGGCGATCGCGGCCTTCAAGGCCTCGTAAGCCCGTGTCTTCAGGCTCTGGCTCTCACCGATCGGGACGATCTTCAGGCTCGTCTTCTGCACATCCATACGGCCACTACCTGGCGGTTCGAAAGCGAAGTCGTAAGTCGCGCCCGGACGTGCACCGCTCAGCTGTTGCCAGCCCGCTTCTCACTGTGGTCGCTTCGGCGCACGGATGCGTTGCGACGAACATGCCGCGGGCGGCCGCCT
>JBKBNR010000265.1:0-3633 GCA_046295315.1 Hyphomicrobiaceae bacterium | reverse complement strand
AACTGGTCCGCTCCGGCCCGCCCGACAACGAGATCGAGATCGAGAAACGGCTGCCGGTGCATCTCGCCTATTTCACCGCCTGGGTCGACGACGACGGCACGGTGCGCACGTTCCGCGACATCTACGGTCACGAAAAGCGCGTGACACAGGCGCTCGACGGCGACTGGACGCGGATCGTCAAGGGGCGCGATCACCTGGCGCCGCCCAAGCCGCGGTTCAATCCGGGTGCTGTTGCGAGCGGCGAGCAGGTGAGCCCGGCCAAGCGTGAGAAAAGTACAGGAAATCTTATTTCAGATGCCCTCGGCATCAATTTCTGATGCCACGGCGAGCCAAAGATCGCCGCATAGCGTGCCGCGACGGGCGAAGTTTCGCGTTCGTGCCGGAGCGTACGGCGTTGCTGCTCATCGACATGCAGAAGGAGTTCTTCCCGCGGGAGGCTTTCGCCAGCGACGACCTCGAGCAGCGCGCCCCCGACCCGATGAGCGCTATCATTCCCCGCGTTGTAATGCTCGCCGATCTTGCTCGCGCCAGCGGTATTCGCGTCATCCACACACGCGAGGCCTATGCCGCCGATCTGTCCGACGTCTCGTCCTATCGCGCGTCGCTCGGCTATGTCGGCCACCCCGGACCGCTCGGCCGCACGCTCGTGCGCGGCGAGGCGAGCCATGATTTCCTCGACTGCCTGCAGCCCGCACCGGGGGAGACGGTGATCGACAAACCGGGATTCAGTGCCTTCCACGCGAGCCCGCTCGATCACGTGCTGCGATCATCGGGTATCGACCACTTGGTCATCGCCGGCGTAACGACGCAATGCTGCGTGCACTCGACGCTGCGCTCGGCCGTCGATCTCGGCTACTGGTGCCTGACCGTCGCCGACTGCTGCGCCGCGAGCGAGCCACACCTGCACGATGGGACACTCGCGATCATTGCCGGCGAGGGCCATCTGTTCGGCTGGATTTGCGATCTTGCCGACGTCGCCACCGCGCTCGCGCCAGAGGCATCCCCGGCACTGGGCACGGTCGAGACGACTAGTTCCGGCTCGCCTGGCGGCGCGAAACCTCGGACTTCGAGACCTCGCCCGCCGCCACGAGGGCGTTGATGCAGCGCCCCGAAAGCTTCGGCCCGGCTTTCGACATGCAACTGCGCACCGCAGGCGAACCGATCGCATGCTGGCTGCAATGAGACATGTAATCGCTCATGCACGCCCGCTGCACCGACAGCGACACCGCCGAGGCCGGGGCGATAGTGAAAGGAAGCAGTGCGAGCGCGAGTGCAGAGGCGAATGCGGAGCGGACGAGGCGCAAACCGAGGCGGTCCATTACGGTCTCCATTCAGTGTCGGTGTTCGAAGCTTGGCTGTTCGAAGCTTTGTTGCAGAGGATGCTAAGCGAGTATTCTTAACGAGACCGTTCCACGTGCACCGCCCGAAGACGAAATTCGATTGTGCACCGCGAAGGCGACGACCCGAGTTTCATGTTGCAAACGCGCACACGCCACAACTCTGGCAATCGTAGGCCGATTCGGCGATATCTGTGCGGATGCGCGTTGCCGGCGAAAGCAAAATTTTCGGCGTCGCGCACCGAGGTGACACATCCTGGCATGACGAGGCCCGACGTGACGGCGGAAATCCTCAACCTCAGACGGGCGCGCAAAGCGAAAGCACGCCGTGACGCCGAGCAGAAGGCTGCCGAGAACCGCGTGCTGTTCGGACGGACCAAGGCCGAACGCCAGATCACCCGTTCCGAGCGGGAGCGTAACGCGCGCCAACTCGACGGTTCGTTGCGCGACGGCGTCACCGAGATCACGCCGCCCGGGCGTGACGAAGTCTGAAGCGACAGCACCCATGCCGCGGCCGGCCAAACACTCCTTCACAATCCGCGGCCACCGCACGTCGATTTCGCTCGAAGCGGAATTCTGGGACGCGCTGCGCGAGATCGCGGCCGAACGCGGCGTCAGCATCGGCGCGCTGGTCGCGGAGATCGACGCGGCGCGCATCGACGACACCGGCTTGTCGACGCTGGTGCGCTTGCACATTCTTGAGCATTATCGTCAGCAAGTCTCGCGACCTGCGGCAACCGGCGGCGATCAGCCGTGAACCTTCGGGTCCGCTTGCGAGGCCGCAATCAGCCACCAATCAGTTCGCTAGCGGTCCGAACTGGATCGTCGAGCTGTCGCGCGGCGGCGGCAGCGGTCGTGGCCGCACGGGGCGAGGACGCGGCGCGGTGATCGCCGGGTCCGACAGCGGATCGTTGGCGGGCGGGGAAGCCGTGGCTCCGGCGGCCGGTCCATCGGGTTCTGTGCCGCCGCTCGCGCTGGCGGTCGGGGCTTGAACCGGAAGTGTCGTCGGTGTCGGCCATGGCTGCACGGCGCCCGCCGTCGTGCGGCCGGCGGTTGCGCCGTCGTTCACCGCGGCCGGCGGTTGTGGCGGCGGCGGCAACGGCTCGAGGCGGCGCTGCCGCTCTTCCTCGATGCGCCGCTGCCGTTCGGCTTCGAGCGCCTGCTGGCGCTCACGCTCCTGGCGCGCCCGCTCCTCGTCGAGGCGTCTGAGCCGCTCGAGTTCCTCGACCTCGCGCTCCATGCGGCGCACGGTCAGCTCGCGCTCGAAGGTGCCGAGTACGATGCGCGGCTCAATCTCGGAGAGCCGCGACAATGGACCCGTGTAGTACACGTCGACGGCCGGCCAGTCGGGCCTTTGCGCCGCGTCGCCCTTGGCCGTGATGCGCCACTCCGCTTCGGCATCGAGGCTCGCAAGGTCGACCGTCACGAGGCCTTCGACACGGCCCGCCGCGGTCGTCGTCTGGAACCGCTCGAGCTTCACCGCACCGTCGTCGAACGTGACAGCGATGTCACGCGCGCCAAGCGGCAGCGATCCGCGTTTCAACGCCTCCCTCAGTGCGCCCGTCAGCGCCGCCTCAGTAATCGTCAACTCTCGGCGGAAGGCGGCCTCAGCCGTCGATCGTACGGCCTCCGGCGTCAATCCCGTGATGCGGGCGCCATCTAGCGTCACCCGGCCGGAGCCTTCCAGGCTGGCGACGAGCGCCCGCGGACTGAGCGCCTGGCCGCTGAACGAGATGCTCGCCGCGGCTGTGCCAGCGGCCACTCCCGCACCTGCCGCTCGTGCGATCTCGGCCAGGGCGATGCCGTTGGCCCGCAGCTTGCCAGCGACACGCACGCCGGCTGCCGCCTGATCGAGTGTCACCTCCCCGGCGAAGGCGCCGCCGATGCCGTGCGCCTCCTCGAGCAGGGTCGCAATGCGCCCCGGCGAGAACGTCATCGCGAGGCGCGCGTCGGACATCGTCAGGCCGGGCGCCAACCCAAGTCGCGCGAGGCGCATCTTGATGGTGCCGTCGATGCGCGGAAAGGCTTCGCTGGCGAACGACTGGTCCGACCAGATCGCGGGCGCGGCCGTGCCGGCGTCCGCCATGATGGACGCAGCCGGCGCGATCACGGGCATGGGGCGCGGTGCGCCGGCGACGAGACCGGCGAGCAGACCGCCGACACTCGCCTGATCGACGGCGATTTCGCCGTTGACGCGGGTGCGCCCCTGTTCGCCTGCCGCAACCCGCAGAATGCCGTCGATGCGCGCACCAGATATCGTCAACCCGCTCGGGGTCAACTTCAATGTGCCATCATC
>JBKBNR010000264.1:0-3644 GCA_046295315.1 Hyphomicrobiaceae bacterium | reverse complement strand
GGGTCTGGCTGATCTCACCGATGAACTGCGCCAGCAGCGCCTCGATGTCGGGCAGCGTCGGGCGGCGCGGGCTGGTCGCGGTCACTCGACCCTCGGCATCGTCGGTGTCGGTCTCCTCGCCCCAGCGCACCGTGAAGCGATACGCCTTCTCGCCGTCGACGGCGAACGACACGGTCTTGGTCGCCTCGCCGAACGCGATCGGCAGGATGCCGGTGGCCAGCGGATCGAGCGTACCGGCATGACCGGCCTTCTGCGCGTCGAAGATGCGTTTGACTGCGCCCAGCGCCTGTGTGCTGGTGGCGCCTGAGGGCTTGTCTAGGATCAGCCAGCCGTGGACGGGCGAGCCCTTCTTGCGTCGTGCCATGTGAGCCTGAGGTTGCGTGGTGATCGATCTGAATTGAGTGGCGGCCGCCGGTACTGCGCAATCCGACCGAAACGAGGTTCGTCTCCGCAGCCGTTACGCGTCGTCGTCGCCGGCAGCATCGTTGCGCTTCTCGATGTCCTGGCGGACCTTCGGCGAGTGCAGCAGCCGCTCGATGCGCATGGCTTCCTCGAAAGTGTCGTCCTCTCGGAAACGAACGTCGGGCGCGAATTTCAAGTTCACCGCCTTGGCGACGACGTTGCGGAAGTGCTTCTTGTTCCTGTTCAGCGCTTCGATCACCGGCTTCAGGTCGGTGCCGCCGAGCGGCATCACATAAGCCGTCGCCAGTTTCAGATCCGGCGACATGCGCACCTCCGTCACGGTGATGACGTGGCTCGCGATCGTATCGTCGTGGATCTCGCCACGCACCAGCGTCTCCGAGATGGCGTGCTTGACGAGTTCGCCGACGCGGAGCTGGCGTTGCGACGGCCCCTTCTGCGGCGCGCCCACCGGCCCGCTCCTGCCCATCGATCCGCCGCGGGCGCGCTGTCTGCTGGTCATGTGTTCTCCGCACCGGGATTGGACCGGTCACGGCCTCTGTACATGTGCTGGCTGTTGGGCGTGGCTATCACGCGCGGCGGATGCGATCAACCGATCGCGATAACGTAGACGTCCTGCGCGCTGGCGGCTTTCAGCCGCTCGGCGAGGCCGTCGACGATGGCGCGTTGAAGCCCGGCATGAATGGCGGCGCCCTCGAACCACACCTTGAGGCCCGGCATCTCGTCGTCGATGACGACGATGCCGCCTGTTGGTCCGTGCTCGAGGCGCAGGATGCCCCAGCCAGCGACCGGCTTCAGCTCCGTCGTCGGCAGCGCGGCAAGCGTCTCGGGCGTCGTGCGCAGGAAATGCCCGTCCTCGCGCTTGATCAGGAATTCGGCCATGTGCGGGGTCCTCGAACGGTTCGCGCCGTCGCGCGATCTGCATCACTCGAACAAACGAAAATGCCAGGGGGAAACGAAAAGGCCAGGGGACGTGTCCCCTGGACCGCCGTTCTTCAGACGTCGGGAGACGACGAGCCCCTCGCCCTCGATACCCGAGATCACAACGTGCGCTGGATGGTCTCGACGTTGAAGCACTCGATTTCGTCGCCTTCGCGAATGTCCTGATAGTTGGCGAAGGCCATGCCGCATTCCTGACCCGCCGGGACTTCCTTGACGTCGTCTTTGAAGCGCTTGAGCACCGACAACGTGCCTTCGTGAATGACCACCTTGTCGCGCAGCAGACGCACCTTGGCGCCGCGCTCCACCTTGCCATCCGTGACCAGACAGCCCGCGACCTTGCCGACCTTGGTGATGTTGAACACCTGCTTGATCGTCGCGTAGCCGAGGAAGTTCTCCTTCTTGGTTGGCGCCAGCAAGCCGGACATGGCAGACTTCACGTCGTCGACCAGATCGTAGATGATCGAGTAGTAGCGAATCTCGATACCCTGCTGATCGGCGGCGAGCTTGGCCTGCGCGTTGGCGCGGACGTTGAAGCCGACGATGATCGACTTCGAGGCGTTGGCCAGCGCGATGTCCGACTCGGTGATGCCGCCGACGCCCGCATGCACGATGCGCGCCTCCACTTCGTCGGTGCCGAGCTTCTTCAGCGCACCCATGATGGCCTCGACCGAGCCCTGCACGTCGCCTTTGATGAGCATCGTGAACTCGCGCTTGCCAGCGGAATCTTTCAACGTCTGCATCATCTGTTCGAGCGTGCGCGGCGTTCCCGCCGAGCCGAGCGTCTCACGCCGCTTGCGGACGCGATAGTCGGTGATCTCACGGGCGCGCGCCTCGCTCTCGACGACGGCGAACTGATCGCCCGCTTCCGGCGCGCTGTCGAAGCCGAGAACCTCCACCGGCACCGACGGACCGGCGCTGACGACGTTGTTGCCCTGATCGCCGATGAGCGCGCGGACGCGGCCCCATGACGACCCCGCGACGACGATGTCGCCGACTTTCAAGGTGCCGCGCTGGACCAGCACGGTGCCCACCGGGCCGCGGCCGCGCTCCAGCTTCGCCTCGATGACGATGCCTTCCGCCGAACGCTCGGAGTTGGCGGACAGCGCCAGGATCTCGGCCTGCAGATTGATCGCCTCGAGCAGCTTGTCGAGGCCGATCTTCTTCAGCGCCGAAACTTCCACCTCGAGCGTCTCGCCCGACATGCTTTCGACGACGATCTCGTGCTGCAGCAGTTCCGTGCGGACCCGAGTCGGGTCGGCCTGCGGCTTGTCGATCTTGTTGATCGCGACGATGATCGGAACACCCGCAGCCTTGGCGTGATTGATGGCCTCGACCGTCTGCGGCATGACGCCGTCATCAGCGGCGACGACGAGCACGACGATGTCCGTCACCTTGGCGCCGCGGGCACGCATGGCGGTGAACGCCTCGTGGCCCGGCGTGTCGATGAACGTCACCTTGTCGCCTGCGGGCGTCTCGACCTGATAGGCGCCGATGTGCTGGGTGATGCCACCGGCCTCGCCGGCGACGACGTTGGCCTGACGGATGGCGTCGAGCAACGACGTCTTGCCGTGGTCGACGTGGCCCATGATGGTGACCACCGGCGCGCGCGGCTGGCGGATCTCCTCGGCGTCCTCCTTGCCGATGAACCCTTCCTCGACGTCGGCTTCCGAAACGCGCTTCGGCGTGTGGCCGAACTCGGTGACGATCAACTCGGCCATGTCGGCGTCGATGACGTCGTTGATCTGATGCATGGCGCCTTGTTTCATCAGGTACTTGATGACATCGACGGCGCGCTCGGTCATGCGGTTCGCCAGTTCGGCGATGGTGATGACCTCCGGAATGACGACCTCGCGCGTGATCTTCTCCCTCGATTGGGCGATGCCCATCGCCTTCAACTTCTCGCGCTCTCGCTTGCGCTTGAGCGAAGCAAGAGAACGCTCGCGCTGTTTCTCGTCGAAGGCGTTGTTGATCGTCAGCTTGATGCGCTCGCGCTTCTCGTCGACGACCTTGGCCGCCGGACGCGGAGCCTTGCCGCCGGGGCCGCGCTTGACGCCGCGGCTGTCGTCGTCCTCCGACACCTCCACGGCCGGACCGGCAGTCGCGGGACGCGGCGCGCGTTTCGGCGGCTCGATATTCTCGGTCGGCGGCTCGGGCTTCGGCGGCGCGCGCCGAGCCGTGACAGGGAGCATGATTTCCTTCGGCCGGCCGCCTTCGCGCGGCATCATGGCCGCGTTGTAGGTGCTGGCGCCAGAGGAGGCCGGCCGGCCGGCACCCGGGCGACG